>JADZGG010000113.1 GCA_020854015.1 Flavobacteriales bacterium | reverse complement strand
GTGGCCAGTGCAAGCACCGCTATCACCTCTCCTTCCGGACTTGGTATCAGCCTAGTGAACACACTTGGTCAGAGCTGCTTCGGCTCCTCGAACGGGCAAGCCACTGTAGCCGCAAATGGAGGTATCGCTCCATATGCGTTCACGTGGAACACGTCGCCCGTTCAAACCAGCGCTACGGCCGTCGGACTGGCCAACGGCACCTATACAGCGTCTGTTACAGATGCTTCCGGATGTACGGCACAGATCAACGTGCCCGTAATGGGTCCAACAGCTCCGCTCACGAACGCCATCACAAGCGTGACGGACGTGCTCTGCTTTTCCGGAAGCACGGGAGCAGCTGAAGTGAATGCAACTGGCGGAACCGCGCCCTACTCCTACAGCTGGAACACGTCCACACCTACGATCGGGAACACGCTGAGCGGTGTCACGGCCGGAACGTACACGGTGAGCGTGACCGACGCCAATGGTTGCAGCACGACAACGAACGTTACCATCTCGCAACCTGCCGTGGAGATCTTCACCTACGTGGAAAGCTATCAGCACGAATCGTGCTTCGGAGCCAATGATGGCTGGGTGACCCTTCAGACCGGTGGAGGTAGTGGAAGCTTGTCCGTGGAATGGAACACCACCCCTGTTCAGTACGGCCCAACGGCAACCGGATTGGGTGTCGGCTTCTATACGGCTACCGTAACGGACGATAACGGATGCTCGGTTCCGAAGTACTTCCCGGTCATCGTCAACGGCCCCTCAGCCCCTTTGACCATCAGCACTGTGACCAGCGACCACGATGGCCTGGCCATCTCATGTCCGGGGGGTAGTGATGGTAGCATCGACGCTACGGTAACGGGTGGCACATCACCCTATCAGTATACATGGACCAGCGGACTTGGGGTCATCTACAACAGTCAGGACATCCAATCGCTGAGCGCCGGATCGTACTCGCTCGTGAGCATGGATGCCAATGGGTGCACGACCTCAACTACTGTGATCCTGGGCGAACCTTCACCTATCGCAGTGACCGCTTCGATCATCACGGCTGCTTGCCAGTCGAGCAGCACAGGTGCCATCGACATCTCCATAGTCGGCGGTACCGCACCCTACAAGGTGGCTTGGAGCGGACCCAACGGGTTCACCGCGGTTCAACAGGACCTCACTGCGCTTGCGGCTGGTATCTACACCGTCATTGTTACGGACGCACATGGCTGCGCGGCAACAACCTACTTCGATGTTACTGAACCAGGCCTTATCACCCTCACAGGCACCACCAGTATTTACAATGGTGGGGTGAATGTGAGCTGCTATGGCTCATCGGACGGAAGCATCGATGCGACCATCGTGGGTGGCGTAGCGCCTTACACACTTGTTTGGAACGGCCCTGCCGGTAGCACCTACACTACGGAGGACATCGCCGGGCTCGTCGCTGGCACCTATTCACTCAGCGTGCAGGACGCCAATGGCTGCGCGTCGCTCACGCAGTTCCAGCTCGCCCAACCGGCGGCTCTGACGACACAACTTCAGAACACGCTGTTCAACGGCGCGGACCTGAGCTGCTCCAATGCAAGTGATGGCGTGATCGATGCCACTGTTCTCGGTGGCACGCCAGCGCACGGCTTTGCCTGGTCCGGACCCAATGGGTTCATCTCGACGAACGAGGATATCAGCGGCCTGACCGAAGGCACCTACACCTTGCAGACCACCGACCAGAACGGCTGCGTGTCCATTGCATCCACCACACTGAGCGCACCGACGCCGATCGCAGCAAGCGCTGCGAGCCCTACGTTCAACAGCGGTAGCAACGTGAGCTGTGACGGAGAGAGCGACGGTAGCATCAACGTTATGCTCACCGGCGGAACGGGCATCATCAGCACGGTATGGAACGGACCGAACGGGTTCAGCAGCACCGACCTCACACCGAACGGTCTGGAGGCCGGAACGTACACGGCGACCTTCACCGATGTGAACGGGTGCGCAAGTACATCCACCATCATTCTCACCGCACCGGCTCCCACTTCGCTCTCTGCAAGTACAAGCAGCTTCCCCAGTGGAACCTCCGTCTCCTGCGCAACTGCGAACGATGGCACCATTGATCTCACGGTCGTAGGAGGTGCTGGAAATGTGAGCTATCAATGGACCGGACCGAACGCCTTCACAGCCAATACTGAGGACATCACCGGTCTGATCGCTGGAACCTATCTGGTGACCACCATTGACGACAACGGATGCACTGCTGCACAGACCTATGCGCTCACTGCTCCAGCTCCCTTGATGGCCAGTGAGACCGTGGTGCCTGCGGCCTGCTTTGGCAGCAATACGGCCGCGATCGACCTTGCCATCACCGGTGGCACCGCCCCATTCAACCTCCTCTGGAGCGGCCCTGGTGCTTTCTCGGCCACCACCGAAGACCTCACAGCTCTTTACGCTGGCGTCTACGTCGCCAACATCACCGATGCTAACGGCTGTGCCCTTACCTATCCGATCACTGTGACGCAGGCGAACACGTTCCAGGTCACAGCGACCTTGAGCATGTATCCAGGAGGGTTCAACGTAAGCTGTGCCGGCATCTCCAACGGAAGCATTGAACTGGTCACCAGTGGTGGAACAGCCCCTTACTACTACCAGTGGATCGGGCCTAACGGCTATAGCGCGTTCACTGAGGATATCCAAGCTTTGGAGGCAGGCTCCTACAACCTGATCCTGAACGACGATAATGGTTGCTCAACGCTCTTCACGTACACGCTCACCGGGGCCGACCCATTGGCGACAGGCCTTATCTCCCAGATTTTCCCGGGTGGAGCCAATACAGGTTGCACGGATTCACAGGATGGCGAGATCGATGCATTGGTGCTCGGTGGTATCCAGCCCTACCAATACAGTTGGACCAGCGACATCGGATTTGCGGCAAACACGGAGGACCTGACAGGCTTGGAGCCTGGCACCTACCAACTGACGGTGACCGATGCCTTGGGTTGTTCAACTGCAGATAGCATTACACTCATCGGCCCTGTTCCCGTAGGTGGATCAGCAACGGCAACAATTCTCTCCAATGGATCGAACGTAAGCTGCAACAATTCCACGGATGGGAACATCGACCTCTCCATCTCCGGTGGCGCACAGCCCTACATCGTGGAGTGGAGCGGACCTCAGGGCTTCACCTCATATCAAGAAGACCCTTCGGGTGTTCCTGCAGGAACATATGATGCTGTGATCACGGATCTCAACGGTTGTACCACCACTGCGAGCATTACCCTGAACGCTCCCGCACCGGTGAACATCGACCTCACCGCATCACTGTATGGCAATGGCTTCAACCTGCCTTGCCAAGGCTCCAGTTCAGGAACACTGGTCGCTGTCGTATCCGGAGGATCATCGAACTACGGCTATGCATGGAGCGGGCCCAATGGCTTTTCCAGCACTTCGGACTCCCTTATCGGTATCGCAGCCGGCACGTACACGTTGGAGGTGACGGATGGCGTAGGATGCGTGGCCACCGACACCTACACGCTCACACAACCGACCGGCCTCGACCTGGTAAGCGTAGTGTCCGATGCTGGCTACGGTTATGCTGTGAGCTGTGCAGGAAATGACGGCAGCATCAGTATCACCGTGAACGGAGGAACGATGCCTTACGTGTTCGATTGGACGGGCACGAATGGGTTCGCATCGCTCAACGAAGACCTCAGTGGACTCGCAAGCGGAAGCTATCAGTTGAACCTGATCGATGCCAACGGTTGCGCTTCGACCCAGACCTACGTGCTTTCCGAGCCGGCTGAGCTTTTAGGCTCGACCCTGGTGAGCGGAACAGTGTGCGACAGTGCTACCGACGGCGCCATTGACCTGACCGTGACCGGTGGTGTGGCTCCCTTCAACTTCTCCTGGATTGGCACGAACGGTTTCGTCTCGTCCACGGAGGACATAAACGCCCTTCCCGGCGGGACATACGACGTGGTGATCACGGATGCGATGAGCTGCTTGACCACGGCCACAGCAACAGTTCTCGCATCATCCAGCATCGAACTGTCGGTATATGTGTCGAACTATGGCAACGTGAACATCCCATGCTTGGGCGATAGTGCCGGCGTGATCGAACTCACTATTGACGGCGGATCGGGAACACTGGACCTGTTGTGGGCCGGCCCGAACGGATTCACCTCCACGGAAACGCAACTCAGCGGTCTGCTGGCCGGCACATATCAAGCCATCATCACCGATGTGAACGGTTGCTCGGCTGACACGACGATCGTCCTGACGGAGCCTGCTGGTTCGCTATCGGGTAGCCTCAGCGCCTTCGTTTACCCTTCCGGCACGAACATCAGTTGCACGGGTTCAAGCGATGGTGCGATCGACGCGACCGTGATCGGTGGCACCAGCCCGTACTCCTTTGATTGGCGCGGACCGGATAGCACGCAATTCAACACCGAGGACATCAATGGGCTTCAAGCCGGAATCTACGAGCTCGTTATCGTGGACGCCAATCAGTGCACCTATTCATCGAGCATCACCCTCAGTGAACCGGATAGCGCGTTGGCCATCGACGCAACGATCTCGTCGTTCATTGGCGGCTATGGCACCTCGTGTTCAGGCACATCCGACGGCTCGATCAATATCACTTCTATCGGTGGCAATGGGAACGTCGCCTACTCCTGGAGCGGACCCAGTGGATTCACCTCTACGGACGCGAACCTTGACAGCCTGGCCAGTGGCACCTACACCCTGACCGTGACCGATCTGAACGGTTGTACGATAGCGGAGGCGTTCGACATCACCGCACCATTGCCCGTCAGCGCCGACCTGGCACCCACCCTCTTCCCCGGTGGCACCACGATCAGCTGTAACGGCGCCGCGGACGGAAGCCTCACTGCTGTGATCTACGGTGGCGCCAGTGGCTACTCAACACAATGGACCGGACCAAATGGCTTCAGTTCATCCACGTTGGACATCAGCGGTCTAATGGCTGGCTCCTATTGCCTCATCGTGGTGGACACGAACGGCTGCAGCGTACAATCCTGTACAGACCTGATCGCACCTGCCCAGCTCGGCCTCAGTGCGACAACCCTGGACGCTCTCTGCGGAGGCGCCAATGGTTCCGTGGACCTGACCGTGAACGGTGGTACGGCCCCCTTCATGTATGCCTGGGACAACGGCACGAACAGTGAGGATCTGGCTGCTGTACTTGCAGCGTCCTACACAGTGCAAGTGACCGATGTGAACGGCTGCACTGTGGACACCATCGTGGTGGTGAACGGATCCGCCAACTTGATCGCCAGCGGACAGTCCACCGATAACGCCTGTTCAAGTGGAACCGACGGAACTATCGACTTGAGCCTATTGAACGGCACAGCACCCTTTAGTTATGTGTGGAGCAACGGCGCAACGAGCGAGGACCTTACCGGATTGACCGAGGATACCTATACGGTCGTGGTCGCCGATGCGAACGGCTGCACGTGGAACGGTTCCTTCAGCATTGCCGCGCCCCTTCCCATCAGCGTGGACAGCCTGGTGTTCGAGTACTCGAATGGCTACAACCTCAGCGCTTACGGAAGTGACAACGGTGTCATCACGGTGACCCCTTCCGGTGGAACGGCACCTTACACTTATGCATGGAGCAACGGGGCCAACACAGCCTCAGTGAACGGACTAGCGGCGGGCACGTATACCGTTCTGGTCACTGATGCCAACGGATGTTCCGTTCTGCTCACGTTCAACCTGGACCAGCCCTCTGGCCTTGCCATGCCCACCGGATTCAGCCCCAACGGGGATGGAGCGAATGACGCATACATCGTGCAGGGACTGGATGGCTTCGCCAGTAACCAGCTCGTGGTGTTCAACCGTTGGGGAAATGTGGTTTACGAGCGTCTGAACTACAAAAACGACTGGAACGGCGAGAACCTCCAAGGAGAATTGCTTCCGAATGGCACCTATTTCGTGATCCTACGTATCAACGAGGGATCCATGACCCTGCAGAACTATGTGGACCTCCGCCGTTAACCCTCCCAACGGACCCCGTACCATGCCCCAACTGCGTCCCATACTGTTCGCACTGCTCTGCACCCTGTGCGGTTCCAGGGCCGTTGCACAGCAAGAGGTGATGGTGAGCCAGTACATGTTCAATGGGCTCTTCCTGAACCCGGCCTATGCTGGCAGCCACCATTACACGAGCGCCAGTCTGCTCCACCGCGACCAATGGGTGAACATGGAAGGCGCACCGCGCACCAGCATGCTCGGGATCGATGGCCCGGTGATGGGCGAACGCATGGCCCTCGGCTTCACCTTGGTGCATGATCAGATCGGTGTAAGCCGTGATCTGGAAATGGCCGGCCACTATGCATATCGCATCCGCCTTAGCCAGGGAAGTCAGCTCGCCTTCGGACTCAAAGCCGGCCTCTCAGTGTATTCAGCCCGTCTCTCTGACCTCACCTATTGGGACGCGAACGACCAAGTGTTCCAAGGAGTGATCAAGAATCAACTGGTGGGGAAGTTCGGATTCGGCATGTACTGGAGCAACGAACGTAGTTTCATTGGTCTCTCCGTACCCACTCTTTACGCGGCGGACGGATCGATCGCCGCGCAAGCGGCCGGAGCATTGGACCACTATTTCGTGCAGCACTACTACCTGAACGCTGGCCAAGTGTTCGAACTGAACGAGCATTTCGACATCAAGCCTTCCGTTCTGGTGAAATACCAGCCACAGGCTCCGGTGGAAGCAGATGTGAACTGCAATATCCTGTACAACGAGCGATTCTGGCTCGGTGCAGGGTACCGAACCGGTGATGCCGTGGTGGGCATGCTCGAGTATCAAGTGAACACACACCTCCGCGTCGGTTATGCCTATGACATGACCACCTCACGACTGCAACGATACAGCGGTGGCTCGCATGAAGTGATGCTTGGCATCGACCTCGGCAAAGACCTCGTGAAGATCAAGACACCCCGTTATTTCTGATGAAACTCGATCTCCTCCGGCCGTTCATCATCGTTCTCATCGCTGCGGGATTATCCTCATGCGCGCAGTACCGCCTTGCAAAGGCCGATGAAGCCTACGATCGCATGGCCTATGCCAACGCAGCGGAACGCTACGAGGCTTATCTGGCGCAACATATGGAACGTGAAGCCGCTGTGAAGGCCGCCGATTCCTACCGCCAGCAGAACCGCTTGGAACGTGCCGCTCATTGGTACGCTGCTGCGGATTCAATGGCTCCCCTGACCGCCGAACAGCGCTTCGAACAGGCCAAGGTCCTGATGGGGCTCGGCCAACCTGAAAAGGCGGAGCTCGGTCTGATGTCCGTACTGCAGGAACGTCCGGAACACCAGGCGGCCCTCGCCCTATACGGATCATGCCAGGGTTATCAGAGCTTCTTCAAGGATACTACGCGGTTCACCGTGGCCGAACTGCCCATTCCAGGCGTGAAGAACGTGTTCAGCGCCCTGCCCTATCAGAACGGGCTTATGGTGGTCGCAGAGCGTGAAGCGGGTTTGGAGAAGTCGAATCCGTGGACAGGTGGATCCTTTCTCGATATCTGCTATACGGAAAAGCACTCGCTCGCGAACTGGTCCGAACCACAGTCCATCCCTGGCGATGTGAACGGCCGATACCATGAAGGCCCTGTGGCACTTAGCTCCGATGGGCACATCCTTTACTTCACTCGCAGCAACTATTACAAGGTGAAGCTGCGAAAAGACGACAAGAACATCAGCCACCTGAAGCTGTTCCGAGCGGAGAAGCAGCCCAACGGTGAGTGGGGGAACATCCGTGCTTTCGCGTTCAATGGCGAGGACCACTCGGTTGGCCATCCTGCCTTGAGCGCTGATGGGAAGACACTCTACTTTGCCAGTGATATGCCCGGGTCGCTCGGTGGTTCGGATATCTGGAAATGCACTGACACAGGCAGCGGCTGGAGCACACCACTGAACCTCGGTGCTACCGTGAACACGGCTGGCAACGAACTCTTCCCGACCATCAACGGCGAAGTGCTCTACTTCAGTAGTAGCGCGCACACGAACATGGGAGGCCTCGACATCTTCTCCACTCATCCGGAAGCAAGCGGATGGTCAGAACCGGAGAACCTGGGCTATCCTATCAACACCACTCACGATGACCTCGCCTTCATCATCGCTGCAGATGAAAAAAGCGGCTACCTCTCCAGCGACCGCTCCGGCAATGATCGGATCCACTACTTCTTCGTGAACGACCCGCTCCTGTTCGTGGAGGGCTTCGCAACGGACGACAGCACCGGCCTCTACCTCCCGAACGTTGAAGCCACCCTTACCGATCTTGAGACCATGGAGGATACGACCATTCTGACCGGTCCGGACGGTGCGTTCAAGTTCAAACTTGACCCTGGCACCAACTACGATCTACGGGTCACCGGCCCTGGATTGATCGCACAGAGCCGCACGTTCAGCACAAGCGGAGCGGTGAAGAACACCACCTACCGTCAGGATTTCCGAATGACCTCGGTCCATGTGGGGGAGAACATCGCGATCAACAACATCTATTACGATTACGACAAGTATGATATCCGTCCTGACGCGGCCTTGGAGCTGGACCATTTGATCAAGCTGTTCTCGGACAATCCGCATATAACGTTCGAGCTGGGCTCACACACCGACGCACGCGGTGGCGACATGTACAACCTGGTGCTCTCCGATGCGCGTGCCAACTCAGCCGTGAACTACCTGATCCAACACGGTGTGAACCCCGATCGCATCGTGGCCAAAGGTTACGGAGAGACGGACCTTGTGAACGGCTGTCGCAATGGCATGCAGTGCACCGAAGAAGACCACCAGGCCAACCGTCGCACGGAGTTCAAAGTGCTGAACATTGGCACGATGGCCCGCAATTGATCAGCTCTTGGACGCACTCGTTTCCCGGGCACGGGCCTTCTTCACCTCCTCCGCGAAAGGCACTCCATCCACCTTGCTGTTCACCCAAGCGAGGAAGTCGAAGTACTTGAGCGAGAGGCTCTCGTTGGGATCCTTCAACACTTTCACCATCTGATCTCGGAGAGAGCGATACAACTCCCGTTTCGCGGAAGGCTCCGTGGTGCGTGCCAATTTCTTGATGTGCTCGATGAGCAATATCTCCACCTGGTGCGCCCGCTGCTTCTTGCTGAGGAACCGCTGCGTGGAACGCACGATGTACTCGAGCAGATCGTTGTTCCCCAGCTCATAGTGCACAAGTAGATTGAACAAGCGTGCATAGGTGAAGATGTCCTGACGCAACGTTGGCTCAGGGTCGTTCAAGACCTTGTTCAGCCAGAAGAGCGATCGGTTCACTTCATTCGCGCCAAAGTGTACGCAGGCAAGATTGAAGTATAACTCCAGTTCGTACTCTTTGTGCAAGCGTGGACCCAGCTCCTCCAGCCCAGTAATGATGGGTTGTACCATCTCAAGTGCCTTGACCTGTTCTCCCATTCTGTCCAGCATGCGCAGCTCGGTCAGGTAGCTGGCGTTGAAAATGTGCACGTGGATATCGATCCCAGCGAAACCTTCCTGCCCATCGAGTGCCCGTAGTTGTTTGATGCTCTCCCGCGCTTCTTTGAAACGACCCAGCTCGATCAGGCACTGGATCAGGTAGTGGAGCGTGCGGATGTATCGCTTCGGAAGGTCCGCCTTGATCAAGGGGTTGTCATCCAGGATCTGCTTGGCTCGCGAGAACTTCTCAAAGCTCTGCGCCCAATCGCGTTTCGCCCATTGGCAGAATCCCTGCGTATAGAAACAGATGGTGGCCGCCCTGCGGCTTTGTGCGGTGTTCTTGCCCTTGATCAAGGGATGCTCACTGATCTCCTCGACCATGGCATGCTCCTCATCGGTCCGCACATAACCACCACTTCGGAACACATAGTTGATCTTGGAATAGAGGATGTGGTATGCTGCGAGGTTCCGCAGCTTCTCGATCACCTCGCGCTCCTCATCGATCAGCGCATCCAGGTCCTTCGTGAACTCACCGCTCTCATAGGCCTCCTCCAAGAGCATCTTCTCCCAGTTCAACAGCTCGAACCAATAGTAGAAACGCTCGTTCTCCCGTGCGATGCGCTTGGCACGGTGCAGCGTCTTGTTGCACTCGTTGTACAGCGCCTTGTCATAGAGGATCTCAATGTTCTTGATCTCCTGCTTCAGCATGCCGCTCACGCTGCTTTCGGCGTGATAGGCGCGTAACGCTTTCAGGATCAGCTTGTAGAGATGGTTCTTCTCCGAAGGGAAATGCTTGATGAACTGCTCCTTGGCGAACAGCTTCTTCAAGCTATCCTCATCATACGCCTTCTGCTTATCGATCGCATCGAAGATCCGGAGGTAGTTCTTGTCCCCTGACTGCAACGCAGAGTGCAACTTGAAGAACCGCTTCTCGCTTTTGGTGAGCGATTTGATCAGGTCGAAGAGTTCGGTGCTCGGTTTCATGTGCTGAAGACTTTGTGTCCCGGTAGGATCACAAGCGCATTTCTCAAAGTTAGGGATCCCATCGAAGGAACACCACTACCCCGCCCCTTGTTCCGCCGGGCAATACCTTTGATCGACCATGGGAAAACCACTGCGCTACGCCACCCTCGTTCTACCATTGCTTTTCCAGCACACGCACCTGGAGGCCCAGGAGAGCTGCCGCGCCAGGAACCTCTCCCTGGCCGCCTTGGAATTGAAAGATGTAGGCGACGCGAGCCGAAGCGACAGCGTGGACATTCTGCACACGCGCATCGCGTTGGACCTGACCCAGGTCGGCAACAACGTGATACAGGCAGCCACCACCATACGACTTGCGCCACGGGTGAACGGGATCGACCATGTCGTGTTCGACCTGCTCGCACTGACCGTGGATTCGGTGATCGAAAATGGAACCACACTGGCGTTCAGCCAGGTCGGGGAAGCGCTGAACATCAGCCTGGGCGGCACCTATAACCCTGGTGACACGCTGAACATGACGATCTATTACCAAGGCGACCCTATTGTGGATGCCAGCGGCTGGGGAGGCTTTTACACCAGCGGCGGTGTGATCTACAACCTTGGCGTGGCCTTCGACAGCCAACCACACAGCTTCGGCCGGGCGTGGTTCCCATGCTTCGACAACTTCGTGGAGCGCTGTTCCTACGAGTTCATCGTTCTAACCGATCAGAACCGACACGCTTGGTGCACCGGTATGCTGTTGAACGAGACGGACCTTGGAGCCGGGCGCTTCGAGAGCCATTGGTTGCTGGACGAGACCATTCCCTCCTACCTCGCTAACGTGACGGCCAGCAACTACGTGGCCGTGCGCGACACCTTCCCCAGCGTGAACGGAGGCCAGGTACCGGTCGACCTCGTGGCACAGCCGAACGATACCACGGGTATGAAGAGCTCTTTCGCGAACCTCCAAGGTGCCTTCGACAGTCATGAGTTCTGGTTCGGGCAGCATCGCTGGCCCCGAGTAGGCTACTGCCTGACCCCGCAAGGGGCGATGGAACACCCGACGAACATCTCCTACCCAAGCTCCATCGCCAACGGTAGCCTTACCTACGAGACCACCATGGCCCATGAACTCGGGCACCACTGGTTCGGCGACCAGATCACCTGTGCACGCGCGGAGGAGATGTACATCAACGAAGGCTTCGCCGAGTACCTCAGCTACCTCTTCCTCGAACATGTGTACGGCCGCGAACGCTATCTGGACAAGATCAGGGAGAACCATCACGACATGGGGTGGAACAGCCATTTACAGGATGAAGGCTGGTGGGCTCTGGCCGACATGCCCCAAGACCATACATATGGCGCCATCACCTACAACAAGGGTGCGGATGTATTGCACGCGCTTCGTTCCTACCTCGGCGATACGCTGTTCCGAAATGGGCTCACCAGCTTCCTTGACCAATACGCCTTCGCACCTGTGAACACCGAAATGCTGCGGGACCACCTAACGGCGACGACAGGGATGGACATGACCGACTTCTTCACCGATTGGATCCTGCAGCCGGGCTGGGCCGCTTTCGAGATCGATTCGATGAATGTGAACACCGTCCCGCTGCCTGGCGGGTATTACGAGACCAACGTGCACGTACAGCAAAAGCAACGCGGACCTGCTGAGCCCTACCACAACGTGCCCATGACGTTGACCTTCGTTGATGCACTGGGGAACCGTTGGAACCACCCGTTGCCGATCATGCTCGGCCCCGGCACCAGTACAGTAGGCAGCGCTCCGCCGTTCATTCCTGTGCAGGCCTTATTGAACGTGGATGACCGGATCAGCGAGGCAGTGACGACACACGAGGACACACTGACCGGTAACGGCATCTACGATCTGGACCTTGCCGACTTCCGCCTTACAGTGACGACGATACCAACGCCGGCCCCGGTGCGCATCGAGGAATACTGGGTGGCTGCGGATACATACACCGATGCGCCCAACCTGTACAAGGTGTCTCCGGACCGCTGGTGGCGTGTTCACATGAACCTCCCTGCAGGCACACAAATGACCGGTCGTATCCGTTTCGATGGACGCCACTCCACCTCAGGTGGCCTGGACGAATTATTGATGCAGGACACCAACGGCGTCACTTTCCATGAGGATAGTGTCCTGCTCCTTTACCGACCCAATCCATATTTCCCATGGAGCGTTTACAGCGACTTCGACGTGAACACCATCGGAAGCGCAACGGATAAGACCGGGCGAGTGGAAATGGGGCATGTGGAAGCAGGTGATTACACGTTGGGCCTTCGCTACAGCGCGGTCGGCTTACCGATGCGCGAGCGAGAGATCGAATGGACGCTTGCCCCCAACCCTGCCAGTGGAACAGCCTGGATCGTTTCGGACCGCAAGCCCATGAACGGTACCGTGATCCGCATACACGACCTGCGTGGTCAATTGGTGAGTGAGCTTCCGTGCACTGGCAAACGGACCACCTTGCCAATTGACAGCCTTGCCAACGGCAGTTACGTGGTGGGCGTGAATTCCAGCGATGGGGTACCTCAGCATGTGGGCAGGCTGAGCGTGGTGAATGACCGTTGAGCACCTTCGTTCCGCGTGAAAGGCACCGGCCGCTTCCTTCGCTATCTCCTTCAGCTCGCGCTGTTCTGGATGGCCTTGTTCCTTCTTCAACGATCCCTCTTTCTTGCGCTGAACTGGAACAAGGTCTCACCGTTGCCCTGGTCGGACATCCTATTGACGCAGCGCTATGGCCAGCCGATGGACCTGTCCATGTCCGGCTATCTGCTCTTGCCAGTGGTCCTGTTCAGCATTCCATTGCTGTTCCACGATCGATCGATCTGGCGCACCATCCTGCGCATGTATCTCATCGTTCTGGTCCTCCTCAGTTGCATTATCGCGATCGCTGACGTGGGCTTGTTCCAGAGTTGGGGCAGTCGTGTGAACCTGAAGGCTCTTTCATACTTGGCCTACCCACGTGAAGCTTTCGGTTCCATGGCCGGCGCTCCGGTCCTCCTGCTGGTTCCGACCCTGCTGGTGCTTTGCTTGCTGGCGCTTTTCGTCGTGCGACGCGTGAAGCCCTCTCCCGAATTGCATGAAGGACATTGGCTTTGGAAAGTGGGCGGTATCGTTGTCGCGATCGCGTTATGCTTGGTGGCGGCTCGTGGCGGTATACAGGATCTGCCGATCGACAAGAGCTGGGCATACTATTCGCGCCACTCCGTGCTCAACCTGTCCGCGTTGAACGGCACTTGGAACTTCATGGAAGTACTGGTGGAACCGCCGGAATTCGACGCAAATCCGTACGCCTATACGACCACGTCGGAAGCCGACGCGCGCTTCGCGAGTATCCATTCTCAAGGAAAGGGTAACGCTCCTTCGATCTTCACCACGGCTCGGCCCAACATCCTGATCGTGCTGCTTGAAAGCTGGACCGCGGACATCATCGAACCGCTCGGTGGCGACAGTGGCGTCACTCCACAGTTCACGCGGCTGGCGAAGGATGGCCTCCTCTTCAGGAACTTCTACAGCACAGGTTTCCGCACGGAACAAGGCATCTGCGCAATGTTGAGCGCCTTCCCTTCGCAACCTAAGACGACCGTGATCCGGAAGTTCGGCAAGTTCGACCAGCTACCCAGCCTCGTGCACGTGCTCGACTCCTCGGGCTTCGCATCCACCTACTACTATGCCGGTGATGTGGAGTTCGCCAACACGCGTAGCTACTTGGAGGCCATGGGCTTTGATGTGATCCACGACGAACATTCATTCCCGATCATCCGACGCACGCGATGGGGAGCTTACGACGAGGAGCTCTTCGATTTCCATCTGGGTGATGCAGAGCGGCCAAAGCAACCCTTCTTCCACATCATCATGACCTCCACCAGCCACGAGCCCTTCGATGCGCCTGTGGACGAGGGCTTCAAAGGCGGTGATCCTCAGCTCTATCGCAACACCGTGCATTACACGGACCGCAGCCTTGGCGCCTTCATGGATCGAGCACGGAACATGCCTTGGTGGGAGAGCACGCTCATGATCGTGGTGGCGGACCATGGCCACTTCCTGCCGCATTACCGTGAGGCCTACGCGGCTGCGCGACACCGCATCCCTTTGCTCATGACCGGTGGCGCCCTAAGGCCTGAATTGCGCGGGACCACTAACGACACCTATGCCAGCCACGTGGACCTCGCGGCCACCTTGTTGCACCAACTTCACCTTCCTGCGGATCGCTTCACCTGTAGCCGTGACCTTTTCGACCCCACGGTAAGCCATAGCGCGTTCTGGACCTTCGACGAGGGCTTCGGAATGGCCGACAGCGTGCAGACCGTGGTGTGGGAGCATGTAGGGCAGCGAGTGGTGGAACTGCGCGACAGCACCCGTCTGCAGGACCGCGACCGGTTGCTACAGGATGGGAAAGCCCAACTCCAGGTGCTCTTGGATCGTTACATCGGTTTCAACCAGTAATGCGAAAGGCCCGTAAGCGGGCCCTTCGTTGAACGTGAAAAGACGCGATCAGCGCACGTACTTCAAGCGGCGACCGGGATAACGAGCGCCCTTGCCGAGCTGCTCCTCGATGCGAAGAAGTTGGTTGTACTTGGCGATCCTATCACTACGGCTGGCGGAACCCGTCTTGATCATGCCACAGTTGCAGGCAACGGCCAGATCAGCGATCGTGCTGTCCTCGGTCTCGCCGCTTCGATGGCTCATCACGGAGGTATAACCAGCGCGGTGTGCCATCTCCACAGCCTCCAACGTTTCCGTCAATGTGCCGATCTGGTTCACTTTCACCAGAATGCTGTTCGCGATGCCTTTGCTGATGCCTTCCGTAAGGCGTGTGGTGTTCGTTACGAAAAGGTCATCACCCACGAGCTGCACCTTGTCACCGATGGTCGTGGTCAACTTCTTCCAACCGTCCCAATCATCCTCGCTCATGCCATCTTCAATGCTCACGATGGGATAGCGCTTGCACCAATCCTTCCACATGGCCACCATCTCGTCGCTGGTGAGGCTATCGCCGGTGCTCTCAAGCACATAACGTTTCTTCTTCGCGTCGTAGAACTCAGTGCTCGCACAATCGAGAGCCACCACAATGTCATCACCGGGCTTGTAGCCGGCTTTCTCGATGGCCTGCATCACAAGTTTCAGAGCATCCTCGTTGCTTGGCAGATCGGGTGCGAAGCCGCCTTCGTCGCCCACATTGGTAGACAGACCTTTCGCCTTCAGCACTGACTTGAGGTGATGGAAGACCTCGGCGCCCATGCGCAGGCCTTGAGCGAACGTGCTTGCCCCAACAGGCATTATCATGAACTCCTGGATGTCCACCTTGTTGTCGGCGTGCGCGCCGCCGTTCAGTATGTTCATCATCGGCACGGGTAGCACGCAGGCGTTGGCACCACCGACGTAGCGGTAGAGCGGAAGGCCCGCCTCACTGGCCGCAGCCTTCGCCACGGCAAGGCTGACACCAAGGATGGCGTTGGCCCCCAGGTTCGCCTTGTTGGGTGTGCCGTCCAGCGCACACATGGCCTTGTCGATCAACGCCTGCTCGGTGATCAGTGCGCCTTGCAGCTCGTTGTTCAGCGTGCTGTTCACGTTCTCCACAGCCTTCAGCACCCCTTTGCCCAGGTAGCGCTTCTTGTCGCCATCGCGCAATTCCGATGCTTCGTGAGCACCGGTGCTGGCGCCGCTCGGCACGGCCGCGCGGCCCATATGGCCCCTGTCGGTCCACACGTCGACCTCGATGGTCGGGTTGCCGCGCGAATCAAGGATCTCGCGGGCCTGGATCTTGGCAATGATGCTCATGGTGGTGTTATGCGTTCTGCAATTGGGGCTTTCCTACGCTGGTATGGGACCGCATGTTCGCGACGAAGTCATCGAACAGGTAGCGGGCATCATATGGCCCTGGCCCGGCTTCGGGGTGGTACTGCACGCTGAATACGGGTCGGCCCTTCAGCCGTATGCCGGCTATGCTGCCATCATTCAGGTGCACGTGCGTGATCTCGACAGCCCCGTTGCGTTCGGTCTCTTCACGGTTCGCCACGAAGCCGTGGTTCTGTGAGGTGATCTCGTCGTGCCCGGTGATCAGGTTCTTGATCGGATGGTTGATACCACGATGGCCGTGATGCATTTTCTCAGTGCCGATGCCTTGGCTCTCGGCCCAGAGTTGATGACCGAGGCAGATACCGAACACCGGTACACCGCTTTCAACGATCGCCTTCACAAGGGCAACACTACTGGGCATGGCACCCGGGGCACCTGGACCATTGCTGAGCAGAAAACCGTGCGGCTTCCAGGCGAGCATGTCCTGCAGCGAGGCATCCATGGGGAACACCTTCACCTGGCAATCACGCTCCGTGAGGCAGCGCTCGATGTTCAGCTTCACGCCGAAGTCGACCAAGGCCACTCGGAAGGGCGCAGAGGCGTCCCCTACCACATGAGCTTCCTTCGTGCTGACCGTGCTGCTGAGCTCCAGACCGGCCATGCTCGGTGCTTCGGCCAACTTGCGCTTCAACACCTCTACGTCCATCTCTGTACTGCTGATCAGCGCGTTCTGCGCACCATGGTCGCGGATGTGGCGGACGAGCTTGCGTGTATCAATGTCGCTGATACCGACCACGCCGCTCCGCTTCAAGTAGTCCTCCAGCGAGCCCGTGCCACCTGAGCGGCTCCAGACTTCGGAGAACTTCTTGACGACGAGCCCTGCGATGCTCACTCGGGAGCTTTCGACCTAGTCCTCCTTCACGCCATAATTGCCCACATGTGCTGTGGCCATGGTCATGATCTGTCCGGTATAGCTCGGGTCGGTGAAGATCTCCTGGTAACCGGTCATGCCTGTGTTGAAGCAGATCTCGCCGGTGGTGATGCCGTGGGCGCCGATGGCGCGGCCCCGGAATGAAGTGCCGTCCGCGAGCAAAAGGACGGCCTCCGGGCGTTGGCTGATGAGCATTGTGCGGCAAAAATACCCCGTCAGGCCAATGCTGCACGCACGGATTCTCCACACGTGTTAGCAAGCTGTGCTCTCGGCGCCTCCGTCGGTGGCCCATCCCGTAGTTTTGAACGGAAGCGCATGCTCGAATCACGCCGTCCGGACCGCTGGATCCTTCCAGCCACCTTGGTCGCCTTTATGGCGCTCCTGTTCGCTCTGTGGCGGATGGAAGGCCTCCACATGGACAAGGAGGCCCTGAAGTACACCGGTTGCGCAGAACAAGTATTGCGCGGCGACCTGCACGACCTTTTCGGCAACTACCTGGCCTACGCGACCTATGTGCTGTTCCTGTTGCCGTTCGTGGCGCTGGGTGCGCCCATCCTGGCCATCCCTGTGCAGATCGGCCTATCAGTGATCGCTGCATTGGCGCTGGGCCGGCTCACTGAGCGCATTTCCGGGCACAGGGTGGCAGGGCAGCTGGCAACGGCCTTGTTCCTGCTCTCGGTTCCGGTGCAGGTATGGACGCTGGCGCTCTACACCGAGTCACTGTTCACCACCCTCACCGTGCTTCTTGCGGAACAACTACTGGCACGCGACCGACCCGGACGTTGGACTTGGCCCTTGGTGGTGTTGATGCTTTTCGCACGGCCGGTGGGCTTGCTTTTCGTCGGTCCGCTCTTGATCACCGGGCTAGGCCGGATGTGGCCTCCGGGTCTGCGCCTTGCGGGCTATGCTGGCGTCCTTTTTCTCGCCTTGTTGAACCCGCGCGTGGCACGACCCCAACTGGACATCATCGTGAACAGCGATGTGCTCTGCGGCTGCACCGAGGATACCGGCCGACTGACGGACTTCCATGGACACAGTGTTCTGGACGCTCAGCTTCACTTGATCGGACGTAACGGATCGGGCCCGCACCTTAAGTTGATGGGCGCCCGGATGGCCTCCTTGTTCACGTTCACCCGCTCCGCATACTCCACTACCCATAACCAGCTGCTGGCCGGGTACTTCCTGCTGTATCCGTTCGCCCTGGCCGGCTGCTGGATGCTCCGAAGATCAAGACCCATCGGCACTGTGGCAGCCATTCTCGTGCTCCACGCCATCCTGATCGGCTGCACCTGCGATGAATGGAGCGGGCGCTTCCTTGCCCCGTTGGTTCCTTTGCTGATCATCCCTGTCTGTACAGCCTTGGATCGACTCCTTCCGTTCCAGCGAAGTTGAAATGGAAAAAGGCGCCTTTGCCGGCGCCTTATCCTTGCAATTCGTATTGTGGATCACTCGGCCTTGGCCTCGCCTCCGGCCTTCGGTGCTTCAGCACCTTCAGCGGACTTGGTAGCAGGCTTGCGACCACGGCGGGTCTTCTTGGCCGCACCGGCGTCCTTGGTCTCCTTGGTGTACAACGTGTTGAAGTCCACCAGCTCGATCATGGCCATCTCAGCTGCATCGCCCAAACGGTTGCCCAGCTTGATGATGCGCAAGTAGCCACCGGGACGTGCTGCGATCTTCGGGGCCACTTCACGGAACAGCTCGGTCACAGCTTCCTTGTTCTGCAGGTAGCTGAACACCGTACGGCGGTTCAACGTGCTGTCGTCCTTGCTCTTGGTCATCAAGGGCTCCACGTAGCGGCGCAGGGCACGTGCCTTGGCCAGCGTCGTGTTGATCCGCTTGTGCTCGATAAGCGAACAAGCCAGGTTGCTCAGCAGCGCCTCGCGATGCGCCTTCTTGCGGCCCAGGGCGTTGTTCTTATTCCCGTGTCTCATGGTTTCGTCCTCTTTCGGGTCGTCGTGTCGTAGTTGGCAAGGTCACCCTTGCCGCTACATCACTCCTTGTCCAGTTTGTACTTGCTCACGTTCATACCGAAGCTCAGGCCCTTGTTCTCCACCAGGTCCTCAAGCTCGGTCAGGCTCTTCTTGCCGAAGTTGCGGAACTTCAACAGATCGTTCTTGTTGTAGGCCACCAGATCACCGAGGGTCTCGAT
>JADZGG010000112.1 GCA_020854015.1 Flavobacteriales bacterium | reverse complement strand
CAGCTCGTTCACGCTGACGAAACGCGGCCTGTCGTTCTCGATCACACAGGCGTTCGGCGCGATGCTCATCTCGCAATCCGTGAAAGCGAAGAGCGCGTCGATGGTGTTATCGGGACTGACGCCAGCAGCGAGGTGGATGATGATCTCCGCGTTCTCGGCCGTGTTGTCCTCGATGTGTCGGACCTTGATCTTGCCCTTGTCGTTCGCCTTGATGATGCTCTCGATCAGGCTGCTGGTATTGGTACCGAAGGGGATCTCGGAGACCACGAGGGTCTTGGCGTCCTCCTTGCGGATCCGGGCCCGACAACGCACGCGTCCACCACGTTCGCCCCCGTTGTAGTTCTCCACATCGGCCAGTCCGCCCGTTGGAAAGTCGGGCAACAGGTTGGGCTTCTTGCCACGCACCAGGCCGATGCTGGCGTCGATGAGCTCGTTGAAATTGTGAGGCAGCACCTTGCAGCTGAGGCCCACCGCGATGCCCTCGCCGCCCTGCGCAAGCAGCAGCGGGAACTTCACCGGCAGGAAGATGGGCTCCTTGTTGCGGCCGTCGTAGCTGAGCTGCCAGTCGGTGGTCTTGGGGTTGAAGACCACGTCCAGCGCGAACTTGCTGAGGCGGGCTTCGATGTATCGGGGTGCTGCTGCACTGTCGCCAGTTAGGGTGTTGCCCCAGTTGCCCTGGCAATCGATCAACAGGTCCTTCTGCCCCAGTTGCACCAACGCGTCACCGATGCTCGCATCACCATGCGGATGGTACTGCATGGTGTGGCCGATGATGTTGGCCACCTTGTTGTAACGCCCATCATCCAGCACTTTCATGCTGTGCAGGATCCGCCGTTGCACTGGCTTAAGGCCGTCGTACAGCGCAGGCACCGCACGCTCCAGGATCACATAGCTGGCGTAGTCCAGGAACCACTCCCGGTACATACCGCTCACACTGAAGCTTCCGGCTTGACCGGCACTGGGCACACCCGCGCGGCCACCTGGTCCACGGGGACTTGGCACCGGCATCTCTCCTCCTGCTGCTTCCTCGCCCCCGTTGGTCTCAGGGTCCTTCGGCAGGTTCTCGTTGTCGTTCGTCTCGTCGCTCATTGCAGGGTCGCACAGATCGTATCAGGCCGTCCATCGCTCAGGTCGTTGGACAACCGCACCTCCAGGCAGAGTTCCTGCCCGATGGTGAAGTCAAGTTTCGTGAAACGCCAGGTGTCGGTTCCCGGTGTGTATTGGCTCAATAGCGTCGTCTGCCCGTTGTCAAGGTCCTTCACCCGCACTTGATAGGGAGCGCTGGCCAGGAACAAGGAGCTGTTCACTTGGAATTGCACCACCTGGCGTGTGATCACGGTGGGTGGAGCGTTCAGCACTTCGATGTAAGTGGTGTCGACGCTGAAGACAGAAGGTCCCGTGTAGTCGCGGTCGAAGGGATTGTTCGTCCACGCCGCCACATCGGTCTCATCCTTATAGCAACCGGAAAGCGCCACGAGCAGGGGCAGGACCAGCAAGACTATGCGTATCGGGCGCTTCATCGGATGGGAATGGTAAGACCCATGGCCCAGGTGCCGCCACGGCGGTCCGGCACGTAGACCAATCCATCGAACTTCACCTTCTCCTTGTCCTCAAAAGTGGGCATCGGCTTACGCGAGGCCTTGATGATGGACCCGGTGGTGAAGGCCGCGGATGCGACGAAGAGACCACCACTGATGGCGAAGGTTGTGCGAGCCTGCTTGAAGTCCTCCTGGTGCGCAGGCAGGTCTGTGCTTTTCAGCTGATCGATCCGGTTCGGGCTAGCGCTGCTGTTGTAGAGGGCCTCGTCCGCTTCCAACTGATCATGGGCGTCCTTGTAGTTCACGAAGCTGATGGCGGCCCAGATGCCGCTGCCCAGGGTGAGCGCGGAAGGAAGCACGCGGCCCACCCACTGTTCTTTCTTCAACTGTGCCATTTCACGCTGGTAAGCAGCGAATTCCGGACTGTAAGGCAAGCGAAGCAGCACATCCGTGGTACGATCAGGCAACACGCGCAGCACCGTATCCAACATCACCCGTGTGGGTGCCCAGAACGTGAACGTATGCGGACCTTCGAGCAGCTTCATCTCACGCTCCTGCATCCGGTACTTCCCGTCCAGCACGAACTGATAGTTGTTGCCGGGATCCACGAAGAAGCGCAGCGTACCGGTGCCTTGCGCACAAGCACAGGTACCCACGAGCGCTGAGGCCCATGCCATCATCGAGACCCGCAACAGTGCTGTCCTCATGCGTCCGCCTCTACTTCGTTCTCTTCCAGTTTCCGGGCAATGTCCAGCAAAGGGCTGCTCTTCTCGCCGTCCTCGCCCACGATGTCCTTTTCGATCTTCAGGTTACCGATGATGAACTCCTGTCGTTCGGGCGTGTTCTTGCCCATGTAGAAATCGAGCAGGTCCTGCACAGCGGCATCCTTGGTGATCATCACCGGCTCCAAACGCATGTCCGGACCGATGAAGTGCTTGAACTCGTCAGGGCTGATCTCACCCAAGCCTTTGAAGCGGGTGATCTCGGCGGTCTTGCCGAGCTTCAGCAGGGCCCGCTGGCGTTCCTCGTCGCTGTAGCAATAGTGCGTCTCCTTTTTGTTGCGCACACGGAACAGCGGCGTCTGCAGGATGTAGAGGTGGTCGTTCTTGATCAGGTCGGGGAAGAACTGCAGGAAGAAGGTCATCAGCAGCAGCCGGATGTGCATGCCGTCCACATCGGCATCGGTGGCGATAACGATGCGGTTGTAACGCAGGCTGTCCATGCCATCCTCGATGTTCAGGGCGGCTTGGATGAGATTGAACTCCTCATTCTCGTACACCACCTTCTTGGTAAGACCGAAGCAGTTCAACGGCTTCCCTTTCAGGCTGAAAACACCTTGTGTGGCCACATCGCGGCTCTTGGTGATGCTGCCGCTGGCACTGTCGCCCTCGGTGATGAAGAGCGTGGTGTCCAGCTTGCGGGCATCGTTCTTCGCGTCGTCCAAGTGCAAACGACAGTCGCGCAGCTTCCGGTTGTGGAGACTGGCCTTCTTCGCACGCTCACGGGCCAGCTTGCGGATGCCGCTCAGCTCCTTCCGCTCCCGCTCGCTCTCGAGGATCTTGCTCTGCAGCGCGTGCGTGGTCTCGGGGTTCTTGTGCAGGAAGTTGTCAAGCTTGGTGGCCAGGAAGTCGCTGATGAAGGAGCGCATGCTTTGCCCCCCCGGCTCGATCTCCTGACTGCCCAATTTGGTCTTGGTCTGGCTTTCGAACACGGGCTCGATCACTTTCACGCTGACCGCCGCCACGATCCCAGTGCGGATATCGCCCGCCTCCCAATCTTTCTTGAAGTAGTCGCGGATCACCTTGGCCACCGCCTCGCGGAAGGCGCCTTGGTGCGTACCACCCTGCGTGGTGTGCTGGCCATTGACGAAGCTGTAGTACTCCTCGCCGTAGTGGTTGGCGTGGGTCATGGCCACCTCGATGTCATCGCCCACCAAGTGGATGATCGGGTACAGCGGCTCGCCGTCCATCTTGGTGGTCAGCAGGTCCAGCAGGCCGTTCTTGCTCTGGAACTTCTGACCGTTGTAGTGGATCGTAAGGCCGGTGTTCAGGTAGCAGTAGTTCCACAGCAGCCGTTCGATGTGCTGGTCGCGGTACTGGTAGTGGCGGAAGATCGTTTCGTCCGGCTCGAACACCACGCGGGTCCCGTTGGATTCCGTGGTGGACACGAGCTTCTCGTCCTTACGCAGCACACCTGTGTCGAACTCGGCGCGCTTCATCTGGCCTTCGCGGTAGCTCTCGATCTTGAACCAGGTGCTCAGCGCATTCACCGCCTTGGTACCCACGCCGTTCAGGCCCACGCTCTTCTTGAAGGCCTTGCTGTCGTACTTGGCACCGGTATTGATCTTGCTCACGACATCGACCACCTTGCCCAGGGGAACGCCCCGGCCGTAGTCCCGCACTTCCACCCGTGGCCCGTCGATCTTGATCTCGACCTTCTTGCCGTGGCCCATCACGTACTCGTCGATGCAGTTGTCCAATACTTCCTTCAGCAGGATGTAGATGCCGTCGTCGAAGGCCGAGCCATCGCCCAGCTTACCGATGTACATGCCCGGACGCAGCCGGATGTGCTCCTTCCAGTCCAGTGACCGGATATGCTCTTCGGAATAGCTTGTCTCACTCATCGTTCAGGCCACAACCCCACTGTTTTCAAGGGTTCCATAAGGACGAGGCGAAGGTAACCCGACGGTCGTGCGGGCTGCGGACCGGCCCGCACCGGCTTTTCAACGATCAAGGGGAGTTTTCAACAGGGCCATTCCCCGCTTTCAAGCACTTGAAACCTCTTTCAGATGACATCCCTCAAGGACCGTATGGACAGAACAAGTTCCTTTGCATCGTTCAACTCGACCATGCGAAAGCTCGCGGCCCCAACGATGCTCAGCATCCTGGTCAGCATCAGTCTGATGCTGGGCTTGTTGATGCCTTCGCTGATCCTCCTTCGTTTCCATGTGCAACGGGCGGAGATCGTTCGCACCCAATGCGTTCAGCGTGCCAAGCCGGTAGCCGAGAATACCTGCCAAGGTCGCTGCCATCTGAAAAAGAAACTGGCGGAGAGCAAGCGGAGCGGTGGCGAGCAGCAGGCTCCGCCCCGTTTCAGCACTTCGGAATGGCAAGGGGTTATGCCGATCGCAACGCAATTGCCCTTGCCCGCCGCGCAGCCCCTGCGTTTCGCCGGAGTGGACCTGCCTGTGCTCCGAGGGCATCCGGCCCTTGCGGATCCCGTGCCTTGGGCTTGAACCCCACGAACGCGTTCCGACCGATCCGTCCCTTTGGGTCGCATCAGACCCATCAATTGGTAAGGGGTT
>JADZGG010000111.1 GCA_020854015.1 Flavobacteriales bacterium | reverse complement strand
CTCCAGCCAAGAGGTGCGCTACCACCAGCAGAGTAGTTGCCACCACCACCACCGCCCGCATTGATCTGGTTCGCACCTCCACCTCCATTGATGATCTTGCCTCGACCGTCGGCCCAGTTGGTATTGGTGAGCTTGTAGATGCCTTCCCCCTTCGTGGCGAAGTACTCTGTTCCGGCTGCTGCGCTGCTCCAACGGAAGTCCGTTGTGTTGCAAGGGGAAGTGTAGGTCCAAGGGTCACGTGCACCGCCGCGGAAACCTGCCCCGTCGGCGGTGATATTGTGTTGGAGCGTCAACGTGCCACCGACCTGGAAGGAGACCATGCCACCGACCGAGCCGTTCCATGGCAGAGCTGAAATGTTGGCCACTGTGGTGTAGTTGCCTCCGCCGCCCAACAATTCGTGGGTGATGATCTGGACCGATGAATTGGCTCCCGTATTGAAGGCTATTCCCGTGGCCCCATTGAGGGTGACGCTGGTGAGCACGCCTCCACTGCGGGTCAATGAGGAGATCTTCCGGATGGCATATCGACCGGCCTGCTGGATGGCTGAAAGGTTGCCGAACGATGCGTTGTTGCCTGTGTTCGCGCCGATCACGTTGTCCTGCATCTGCATGATCACAACGTCCTTGCCGATCGTGAAGGTCGCAGCCGTCTCGTTCGTGGTGCCGATGGTCAATACGTTACCAGCGATCGCAGTGACCTGCGCATACCCATTGATGACCTGGGCGTTCAAGGTCGTCCAACACAATGTGAAGGTGAGCAGCAGTCCTGTGATCCGCATGACGAGGTCCTTGTTAAGTGGACCTTTGAACGGACCTCAGCGTCATCAGGTTACCGACGGAATACCGCCCAGCGTCGACGGATCACCAGATCTTGATGCCGAAAACACGCAACGACTTGTAAGGAAAGCCTAGGTAGAGGCCATCCGCGCGCTCTTCCAAGGGGAACACCTCGATATCGGAGCACACGCCATGGCGCGCTTTGCCGGTGGCCGGATCGAAGTGGAAGCGGTGGAACGGACACACCACATGTCCTTCATCGCACCAGCCACCGCTGATCGAACGGCCTTGGTGGGGGCACGCATCCGACAAGGCACGCAACACACCGTTCATTCGGACAAAGCAGAGCGTCCGCCCTGCCAGATCGACCTGCATGAGCTTGCCTTCCGCCAGCATAAAGAGGCCCTCATCCAGTACTTTCCGCCAGCGTGTGCCTTGCACGATCATGGCCCAAGGATAAAGGCTCCGTCGCGATCCACGTCATGCACTGCGATCGCCTTGTCCACGAACCATTGGCGCAGGTAGCTCAGCCGCTTCCGTGGAATGTCCGGTGCCAGCACAACCTGCTGCAATTTCGGACAGCGGGCCAGAAGGCTGTCGAGGTCGAAACGTCCATTGCCATGCAACACGCACAGGGCCACATCCGGCTGCGGCGGCTCGGGCATGCGACCCGGCGGGACCAAAGCGATGATCGGCAAGCCTTGTGACCGCAGGGTCTGCAGCTCTGGGACCACTGGCACACTCGCAGTGATCTGGGCGCCCACCGAACGGGCATGCAGTTCCACTTTGCGTTGCAAATAAACATCCACGGAATCAGCCACCACCGTCATTCGGCGACCATTCACCATCGCGAGGCTCAGTCGCTCACGTTCCGCGTAGACAGTGATGCTCCGCTGCTGGTTCCGCTGGTTCGCTGTGGAAGCCCAGGAGATGAACAAGACGAGGACCACCGCGACCGAAAGGAAACGAGCAGGTCTCCAACGCCAGAACGACCATACGGCCACCAGCGCGATCAGCAGGTACAGGAGAACCATCTGAAGTGCGTCCACTCGCACCGCAGGATAGGCCCAGGGCAGGTCGGCGAAGAACCGAGAGCACCAGCCAAGGAATTGGACCAACTGCTCGTTGCACCAGATGATGAACGGACCGAGGTAGGGCACTTGATGGAACAACACCATGAGCGCGCCGGCATAGACGCAGATGGACACGAGACCGACAATGGCCAGGTTGGCCGGCAGGAACCACACGGGGAATGCCTTGAACATGTAGAGGGAGAGCGGTGTGGTGATGACCTGGGCAGCGAGCGAGACCGCGGTCAGCGACCAGAAATAGTGCAGCACCGTGTTCGGCGCATACCAGAGCCGCATGATGGGCTTGTAGAAAAGCAGGATGCCCAGCACAGCAAGGAAGGACAACTGAAAACTGAGCTGGAAGAGCATCAGTGGATCCCAGATCAGCAGGACGAAAGCCGCGCCGAACAAGGTGTTCAAGGGTTCACCCTGCCGACCGCTCATCTCGCTGATCGTGAAGAGCGTGAACATGATCGTCGCCCGCATCACCGATGGCGACCAACCGGTGAGCCCTGCGTAGCCCCAGAGGAAAAGCAGCACCAGCGAACCCCTCACCAGTCGAGCGCCTTTCTTCCGTCCCCACCAACCGAGCAACGCCATGAACACTGCGTACACCAGCCCTACATGCATTCCGCTCACCGCCAGCACGTGGATGGTACCGCTGCGCGCGAAGGCCTGTTTCTGATCCGCATCCAGTTCATCGCGGATGCCGAGCAGAAGCGCCTTCACCATGCCGCGATCTTCGCGATCCAGTCCGCTCGCTTCGATCCATTGCAGTGTTGCATTGCGCATCCGATCGGTCCATCGATCCAGCAGTGATGGAGCGCCTATCAATCTCCATTGGCCGGGCCCAGCGAAGACCTCGTGTCCGGCGCCGTGGGAAGCGGCCCAGGCACCCGCATCGAAACCGCCTGGATCGGCAACACGCACCGATCGTTCCGCTCCACGACCGATCCAAAGGCGATCGCCGTTGTGCAACAGGGGCGCGTTGTTCTTGTCAAAGAGCGTGAGCACGATGGTCCCTGCGGCTTTCACCACCACGCTGTCCTGCACCGCGGCTTCCACCTCGGCGAACGCCTTTGCCGTGCGCAGAGAATGACCGGTGACCTCCGCCACCTCCACGAACAGGCCGTCCGTTCGCGGATCGTTCAGTGCTGAAGCTCGTGGTGCTTGACGCGGATCACGCACACCCAGCCACACCAGGCCAAAGGCCAACATCAATACGCTGAATGCGAAACCGCGTTGCCAACGACGTGGGTAGGTCGTCCGTATTGCGCTCAGAAGGGTAAAGGCCAGCGCAGAAACGCTACAGATGATCCATGCAAGCCAGAGCGGGGGGTGGAAAAAGGCCGCTGCACCGGCCCCGACCGTAAAGGGCAGGGTGACCCGAAGTAACGGGGCGCGCGCCACAGCACTGCTGATCGATCGAAGGTTCCCTGGTGTCGCCATGCAACTCGCACGAGACGACCGGGGGGAGCAGTGCCTCTGGATCG
>JADZGG010000110.1 GCA_020854015.1 Flavobacteriales bacterium | reverse complement strand
GGCCTTGAAGAGGTGCATGGCCATGCCCTCGAAGGTGTTCAGGATGTCCTCACGTTCAACAAAGGCCATCTCACAATCGATCTGCGTGAACTCGGGCTGGCGGTCGGCGCGCAGGTCCTCGTCGCGGAAGCACTTCACGATCTGGAAGTAACGGTCGAAACCGGCCACCATCAGCAGCTGCTTGAAGGTCTGAGGGCTCTGCGGCAAAGCGTAGAACTCGCCTTGGTTCATGCGGCTGGGGACCACGAAGTCGCGGGCGCCCTCCGGCGTGCTCTTGATCAGCACCGGCGTTTCCACCTCCAGGAAGTGCTGCGCGCTGAGGTAGTTCCGCACCTCGATGGCCATGCGGTGGCGCAGCTCCAGGTTGCGACGTACGTTGCCGCGGCGCAGGTCCAGGTAGCGGTACTTCATGCGGAGCTCGTCGCCGCCGTCTGTCTCCTCTTCGATGGTGAAGGGTGGGGTCTTCGCACCGTTCAGCACCTTCAGCGCCGTGGCGATGATCTCCACTTCTCCCGTGGGCATGTTCTTGTTCTTGCTCTCCCTTTCGACCACCGCTCCGGTCACCTGCACCACGAATTCACGGCCCAGGCCCCGCGCCGTTTCGCGCAAGGTGGCATCGCTGTCCGCGTTGAAGGTGAGCTGGGTGATGCCGTAACGGTCGCGCAGGTCCACGAAGGTCATGCCGCCCAGATCGCGGGTGCGTTGGACCCAGCCGGCCAGGGTCACGTTGCGGCCAACATCGGAAAGGCGGAGCTCGCCACAAGTGTGCGTACGGAACATGCGGGTGCGTAAGAAGGACGCGAAGTTATCCGAACACGGCGGACCGGTGGCTCACTGCACCGTCAGCGTGATGGGACGGAAGTAGGCATCCCCATCTACCTCCTGAACGCCGAACATCCATTTCTCCGATCCGGCCTGGTTCCGTGTCACGATCTCCTTCTCGAAGGAAAAGGTCTCGGCGCCAACAACAATACTGTCTCGTTGCTCGTAGGCCGATTCGCCGTCGAAGGCGACGCGGACCAGGAACGCCGCAATATCGTCCGACCCTTTCTGCATTGTCACCCCGATCCGCACGGTGTCCGCCAAGCCGACAGTATCGTCCGTGAAGGTGTACCCACTGTCCGTGCGGTACGTGATCGAAGGACTTCGTTTCGGTGCGTTGTCGTCTTCCTGTTCGCAGGAGAACAGGACCATTGCTGAGAGCAGAACCATCAGGAAGGAACGGGCCATGGCGCGAAGTTAGCAGGGTGGAAGGGTGGGAATGGACAGGAAGTAACTTGTTCAACGGCCTGTCACCCACCAAGCAGCGGCTGTCGAACGTTGTGGCGTCAACTGATCGAAAACCACTCAACATGCGAAAGATCCTGCTCCTGTTTCTCGCCTTGAACACGAGCGCCGCCTCCTTGGCATGCTCATGCATGGGCAACAACAGCTACTGCGAAACGCTTGGTCCGCAACAGTTCCTGAACCCGGATGCCACGGCCTTGGTGGTGAAACTCAGCGACTATTACTATGGCATCACGGTGAAGGTGGTGCAGAACTTTGGTGGGTCGTCGCTCCCGAATGACACACTCACGGTATGGGGTGACAATGGCGCACTTTGCAGGATCGGAGTGAACGGAGTCGCCGTCGGCGATACGATGGTCTTCGGATTGAACGAGACCGACTTCTCGGGCAACACCATTTGGAACAGTCAGTATCCACCCGACCTGGAAGAATCCGGCCACTACATGGTGAGCGTCTGCGGGGTCTATGCGCTCAATTTCATCAACGGCATGGTCGTTGGCTGGATCACTGCGCCGGTCACCCAGAGCATGACCATCGGTGAGTTCGAGACCGTGCTGATCGGTTGTGCAACGGAAACTGGCGTGGAAGATGAGCACGAGGCTGATCCGCTAGTGGTGCGTTACGAAAGTGGTGTACCTGTGTTCGAACTGACCGGTCCAACGATGGATACGCAACTGCTCGTCCACGATGTGCGCGGACAGCTCGTGCTTTCGATCGACCGGATGAACGGACCTTACCGGTCACAGGGCTTGGCCGTCGGTAGTTATCTGGTCACTGTAAAGCGCGGTGACCGAAGTTGGGTGCGCAGGGTCGCGGTGTTGGAGTGAAGAGACGGTGGCCATCGATGTCGAGCAAGGACGGCTAACTCGGACATTTGAAGGTTGAACCTGAACGGCCATCACCCATGCCCATCAATTCCCCCTTCACGCGCTTTGCGAAGAAGACCTCCACCTACACAGGTAGACCGGTCACGTTCATCATCGCCGTGTTTGTCATCGTCATCTGGGCCATCACCGGACCGCTCTTCAACTTCAGCGACACCTGGCAATTGGTCATCAACACCAGTACCACCATCATCACGTTCCTCATGGTGTTCCTGATACAGAACACACAGAACCGCGACACGGAAGCCTTGCAGATCAAACTGGATGAACTCATCCGTGCGGTGGAAACCGCGAATAATTCGCTGCTCGACTTAGAGGAACTGGATGATCAGGAACTCGATCGGATCCGCGAGACCTATCAAGTACTGGCACGTGAACAGCGTGATGCACAGTCTTGAACGAAGAAGAGCGCCCATTGCTGAGCGCCCTTCTCCAATCTTTTCTCTGAGCTTACAGCGTCCCCCTGATCTCCTGCTCCCGCTCGATCGCCTCGAACAGCGCCTTGAAGTTGCCTCCCGACGGATCGGGACCAAGACGCTTGCTTGGATGATGTCGAAGAACGAGATGTCGCAGTCGGACCGGGGGTTCGTTCACCCGACCTTAGGCCACGGATCCCACCACGATGCGTAGCTTCACACGATGAGTTGGCGATACATGGTTGCACCTGCCTTTCTGGGGTTCTGTGTGTCGCCGACAGCCGTTCAGGGCCAGGGTCATCAGCTTCTGCTCCGTCCAGAAGCGAGTTGGGATGTGGCGGTGTACGAATCCGCCACCATCTGCGGATGGGTCATGGCCTGGAACACCTTCATTGCCGGGGATACGCTGATCAATGGTGTTGTTTACGCCCGGTTCGGGGTTCACCCTGTCGCTGATAGTGATGGCCCTCCCTTCTGCCCACCAGGCTACTACGTGACACCCGCGACCACGATCGCCAACCTCTGTCTGCGCGAGGATACGGTTGCCAGCCTGGTGTTTCAGTACGACCATGTCCTCCAATCGGACCGCCTTCTGTACGACTACAACCTGGAGCTCGGCGACACCATCCACAATTATTTTGACTTCGACCAGCTGGGCTGGCCGCCAACACCTACGATCGTTGTTGCGCTGGACAGCGTGCAACTCAACGATGGCGTTTTCCATCGGCGGTGGGGTCTGTCCACCACGCTATGGGGTGAGATCGCGCACGATTACATAGAAGGCGTTGGCAGTACGTTCGGCCTCACCCATCTGGTCCCTCAGTACTACGGCGACGGCTCTCACTTATGGTGCTACAAGCGAAATGGGGTGGATGTGTTATGGTCCGTGCATTATTGTCCCTTGCCAGGTGCATTGGGTCTTGACGATCGAGTTGAAGCGACAAGTGGGATGGCACCAGCCCTCCAGGTGGCGCCGGATGGCCGGTTCGGCTTGATCGCGGACACACCAATGCATGTGATGATCCATGCCACGGATGGAAGAATAGTCCTGAGGCAAAGGCTTGTGCCAGGGCTTCAATATGCCACCGGTACCATCCCGCCTGGTGTGTTCACCTATACGCTCAGCGGTTCAGGCGGGCAGTACGGAACAGGACGCTTCGTTCTGATGGAATGAAGAAGGGCGCCCACTGGACGCCCTTCGCTTATGAATCCAGTATCGCCTACAGTGTTCCCCGGTTCTCCTGCTCCCGCTCGATCGCCTCGAACAGCGCCTTGAAGTTGCCTTTACCGAAGCTCTTCGCGCCCTTGCGTTGGATGATCTCGAAGAACATCGTGGGACGGTCGAGCACCGGCTTGGTGAAGAGCTGCAACAGGTAGCCTTCATCGTCGCGGTCCACCAGCACGCCGTGCTGCTTCAGCACCGCCAGGTCCTCGTCGATCTCGCCCACGCGTGACATCACATCGTCATAGTAGCTCGGCGGCACGTAGAGGAACTCCACGCCGCGGTCCTTCAACGCACTTACCGTTTCGATGATGTTGTTGGTG
>JADZGG010000109.1 GCA_020854015.1 Flavobacteriales bacterium | reverse complement strand
TGCTGTTGAAACGCCTCGGATTGGATCCCGCCGTTTCTTCCGCGCCCTTCGTGGCCACCGTTGTGGACGTCACCGGCCTCTTGATCTACTTCACCATCGCTTCGCTCCTGCTCGTGGGCGTCATCCTGTGACCATCGCCTTCATCGATAGCGTGCACCCACTGCTGGCCGAACGATTGATGGCCGCAGGCCACTCCTGCATCGACCTGCACACCGCTTCCGATGCGGAACTTGGGCAGGAGCTAACCGATGTGGAAGGGCTCGTGGTCCGTAGTCGTCAGCTCGGAGCGTCTGTCCTTAGCCATGCACACCAGCTTCGTTTCGTAGGCCGCGTAGGCGCCGGTCTGGAGAACATTGACACCGCATGGTGCAAGGCGAAGGGCATCACGGTATACAACAGCCCGGAAGGCCATCGCGATGGTGTGGGCGAGCTCTGCGTCATGCTGTTGCTGATGCTGCTGAAACATGCGGCTCGCGCGAACGAGCAGGTCCACCGTGGCCTCTGGCTGCGCGAAGAGAACCGGGGCAGCGACCTGCACGGCAAGACCGTCGGCATCCTCGGTTACGGCCACATGGGCGCCGCCTTCGCGGAGAAGCTGAGCGGCTTCGGTGTGCGCGTTCTGGCCCACGACAAGTACAAGCAGGACTTTGGAAACGACCATGTGAAGAAAGTATCGCTCGAAGAACTTCAACTTGCATGCGATGTGGTCAGCCTTCACCTGCCGCTTAACGCAGAGACGCAGCACTACGCGAACGCTCCGTTCCTGGCAGGTTTCTCGAAGCCGATTCATCTGCTGAACACCAGTCGTGGTCCTGTCGTGCATACGGCAGCGCTGTTGGATGCGTTGGATAAGGGAACGGTGATCGGGGCCGGACTTGATGTGCTTGAGTTCGAGCGCCCAGATCTTTCCGGTCTTGACCCGACCATGGACCCGCACACTTTGAAGCGCCTGCTCGCCCACGACCGCGTGGTGCTCACACCGCACATCGCGGGTGTCACCCACGAGGGGAAACGCAAGATGGCCGAGGTGCTGGCCACCAAGATCCTCGCCCATGCGTAGTGCGCGCCTTCTCTACCTTGCAACAGCTCTGTCGCTCCTCGCGGGCGCCTGTGGCACCGAGCACATGACACCTCCCGACGTACACGGCCACCGAGGCTGCCGCGCCTTGATGCCGGAGAACACCGTCGCCGGCTTTCTGAAGGCCGCCGAGCTGGGCTGCACCTGGATGGAGCTGGACGTGGTGATCACCGGGGATGGACAAGTGCTCGTGAGCCACGAACCTTGGATGGACCACCGGATCTGCCGCACACCGCAAGGCGACAGCATCACAGCGGAGCAGGAGCGCAGCTTCAACATCTTTCGCATGACCACAGCGGAGGCGCAGGCCTTCGATTGCGGAAGCGCGCAGCACCCCGACTTCCCGGAGCAGGAGAACGCACCGACCCACAAGCCCACCCTGCAAGAAGTGGTGGAGGCTATGGACGACTACGCCACGGAGAACGGCTTCGGCACCATCGGCTTCAACATCGAGATCAAGAGCGAACCGCAGCTGTCCGGCACCTTTCAGCCAGCGCCCAAAGCGTTCGTTTCCACGGTGATGGCGGCCATCACCGACCTCAACATCGCCGACCGCTGCATCCTCCAGAGCTTCGACCCTGCGATCCTGGAAGCCATACACGAAGCCGAGCCCGGCATGCGATTATCCTTTCTGGTGGAGAACGATGATGGCATCGCGGCGAACCTGAAGCGCCTTTCGTTCGCGCCGGCGATCTACAGCCCAGCGTTCGAGCTACTGGATGCCACCGCGGTGAACACCTTGCACGAACAGGACATCGAAGTGGCCGCATGGACCGTGAATGAGGAAGCGGACATACGTCGCATGATCGCCCTTGGTGTCGACGTCATCATCACCGATCATCCGGACCGCGCGCTGCGGATCCTGGACGAGGGTGAGTGATCACTTCACCACGAAACGCGCCGTGTTCCGGCTGCGTTGCTCGATCAGCACCTCCTTCCCTACCGTGAGCTTCGCCAAGGTCGCCTCGTCGAAATGGCGCACGGTGATCAGTTCACAGCCGACATTGAAGCGGACCTCATAGCCCTTCCTCAGCTCATCCAGCAGCTCCCGGCTTCGTGGGCTGTCATCCACCACCACACTGAACGCCACAGCACTGTTCTGCATCAGGTCGATGCGCACGTTGCGCTGCGCGAAGAGCCAGAAGATGCCGCTCAGGTTCTCCTCCACGATGAAACTGAGATCGCGTGGCGTGATGCTGATGAGCAGCTGCTTCGGCTTCACGATGAACGAAGGGATGAGCGAGTCGTTCTCGCTGCGGTCATCGATGGTGCTCCCTGCCGCGTTCAGGTCCATGAACGAACGTACGTAGAGGGGTATGTGCTTCTTCTGCAGCGGTTGCAAGGTCCGAGGGTGGATCACGCTCGCACCGAAGTAGCTCAACTCGATGGCCTCACGGTAACTGATGTGCGACAGCAGTTTCGTGTCCGGGAACAACTTCGGATCCGCGTTGAACATGCCGGGCACGTCCTTCCAGATCGTCACGCTCTCCGCATCCAACAGGTAGGCGAAGATCGCCGCGCTGAAGTCGGAGCCTTCGCGCCCAAGCGTGGTGGTGAGCCCATCCGCCGTGCGACCGATGAAACCCTGGGTGACCACGCATGACGGCTGGCCGGTGAGCACGGGCTTCAAGTAGCGGTCGGCCAGGTTCTCGCAGGCCGTCCATTCCACTTTCGCTGCGCGATAGCTGCTGTCCGTGCGCACAATGGTCCGTGCATCGACCCAGGTATTCGCCAGCCCCGCATGCTTCAAATGAGCGCTCACGATCAAGGTGCTCCACAGCTCACCACATGACACGACCTGATCGTAGTCCCGGTCCACATTCCCGGAAGGCTTGCCTTTCAGGTAGGTGTTCAGCTTATCGAAGTGCAGTACCAGTTCCGCCGCGGCCGCCACATCATCAGGCGCCACCTCCGCCAGAACGGAAAGATGCGAACGACGAAGCGCTTCCGTGAGCTCCTTCGTATCGCGCCCATCGCTGTAGGCCCACACCACCTCTTCCAAAGCGTTGGTGGTCTTGCCCATCGCGCTCACCACGATCACGAGGTCATCCTCAGGAAAATGCCTCAGCACCTCCGCCATGTTGCGCACGCCAGCCGCGTCTTTCACACTGGCACCACCGAACTTGAAGACTTTCATTGGGCAGCCAAGTTCTTCAATTGCTCCAATTCCAGCGACCCGTTCCACCACTCCTTGGAGTAGTTGGAGCCATAACGATCGTAGAACCGATGGGCATCCACGTTCCAATCCAACACTTGCCAGAGCATGCCGCTGTAGTTCTGGTTCACCGCGTGGTCCGCGCATTGCCGGAAGAGCTTATCGCCGATGCGGTGCCCACGAGCAGCTTCGGTAACGATGATATCCTCCAAGTAAAGTCTCCGCCCTTTCCATGTGGAATACCGCTCATAGCAAACCGCCATACCGACGATCGCACCCTCCGATTCCGCGACCCAACCAACCCAGACCGGATCCTTGCCAAAGCCTGCCTCCAGCATGTGCTGCTCGGTAACGGTCACTTCGTTCGGAGCCTTTTCGAACTCCGCCAGCTCCCTTACCAGTTCCAGCATTCGCGGCACATCCCGCGCTTCCGCTTTGCGTAATGTCACTTCCATGGTGTCCAAAGATCGCTCCCGTCGGATATTTGCAGAGCAAAGGGGACACAGGAGCTTCACATTCCCTCATTCCCCACATCGCCACACCCAGCCCCATGGCCAACATCACCACCCTCGCTGAGTTCATCACCGAACGTCAGCACGAGTTCACATACGCCACTGGCGAGCTCAGCCAG
>JADZGG010000108.1 GCA_020854015.1 Flavobacteriales bacterium | reverse complement strand
GTCAACGGTAGAGGGAACACGAATAGGCGTGTTGAGACTGGTGGTTCACTGATGGCTACTGCAAGGCTATCACGCCAGTAACCCCTGCCAGTGTTGGACCATGGATCGGAACACTGGTGCAGGCTACGCTGCTGTTGCCCAGTAACCGCCAGGAAGCGGAGTTCGCCCTGTGCACAGCGCAGCTGGAGGTGGAGCGGTGGAAGTGAGCGGTGTAGAGGAAGCCCTCCGTTGGTCTCTTGGCAACCGAGCACGCCTAGCTTCGTCTGAGCAATGCAAACCCCTTCAGCCCATGAACCAGGCTACGCTGCTCGCTGTCTACATCGGATTGTTCTGCCACGTCAGTGTCCATGCCCAGTTCATGGACCAGCAGATCTCCGTAGACACTAGTTCGACCACAGGAGCGATCCTGCTTGACGGCATGGCTTCTCCGGACGGTGGTTCGGTCATGCTCTTGAAGCACCCTTCAGGATACAGCTTGAGCAAGTCCGACACGAACGGCAACCAACTCTGGCGCCGTTCGGTTCCGGGTGGAGCATTGGGGCCGCAAGCACCTTTTGCGATGGACTTTCTAGCCAACGGAGATCTGGCCTTTGCGAGGTTCATTGACGAACAAGCACCTGGCACCATACCTCCATTCCAGAACAGTATACGTGTGGCTGTTGCGCGGATATCACCGAGTGGCGCGTTGATCAGCGAACAAGAGATGGAGCTTGCCACTCAGACAACGGATGGTGTATACACGAGCATCTGGATGGATCTGGAGGCCGAGCTATCAGGTGGGTGTTTTCTTTCGCTCTTCCTCGGAGGGTCCCAAGATGGCCGTCTCGTGCTGCTCCATTTCAACGACGCCATGACCCTTGGTTGGGCAGAGCAGGTCAAAGCAATGGACCTTGAGATCTCGAGCTGGAGCTTCTTCAACCATGCCATCAAGAGTGATGGAGCGGGTGGCTGCTTTGTTGCGATAGAACCATTCAGCGGCATGAATCAAAGTCTCTTCCGCTTGCTTCACTTCAACGCGACCGGAACTCTGACCTCTATGGATATCATTTCCTATGCTACCCCGCCGTCGAGTGTTAACATGAAGGAACTTGTGGCGGACGGGAATGGCGGAGTGACCGTGATCGGCTCGCTACAAGTAACCCCTGGATCCTTCCTATACACGATCTCATTCGATCTGAACGGGCAACTCTTGGACGGTCATCTGTACGGACAGAACATCTTCTTCCCCGGAGCGCTGCATGCCGAACGGCTACCGAACGGGGATCTGGACCTCCACACCACCACTTCTGACCCCGGCGAAGCGATCATTCGCCTTGACGCTACAGGGGGCGTGCTCCTAGCAAGAAAGATGAAGCACATTCCCGTTGGTAGCGAGGACATCTACTTTCATCCTGTGACCATGGACCATGTAGGCAATGAACTCTTGGTGACAGGTGAACTGGTCCGCGTCGACCAGAATTTCGGCACCACTACCCGGATCCCTGGCACTTGGAGCACAGACCTTTCGGGGAACGAATGTCTGACCGAGGCCCTATTCGTCACCCACGATCCCATTCCCGGTCAGCTGCTTACCGTAACTCCTGTGATCACGCTGACCCAGCAGACAGCACAGATATCGGTGACCACACCTTCCTCCTCCATTGCTGCTCTGGGATCACTCGGCTCCACCGACATGTGCGTTGGCCTTGTGGGTATCAGCAACGTAACCCCGAGTGAACCCGCATCAATTCAAATGCTTGCCAACCCGGTCGCACAAGGGGCGCCGATCCGCGTCACATGCAAGACGCAGATCGTGCTTGGATTGCTGGACGCCCAGGGTCGTGCAGTCCGTGCGAACAGGATCGGCGGAGCTGGTGCCATTCAGGAGATCCCCACCGACAACCTTGCCCCCGGCCTCTACATCCTTACAGCCCGGGACCTGAGCGGCGGCTTCATGGGCAGCGCGAAAGTGGTGGTGGAATAGCCCCGGATCGGGGGTCAGCGGCCGTTCCCTACCTTCGCGCCCGCATTTCAAGACCACCTTCCCCATGGCCACCACCGCCGACATCAACATCGGATCGTACATCCGCTACAACAACGACATCTGCCAGATCATGGAATGGCAGCACCGCACGCCGGGCAACCTGCGCGCGTTCTACCAGGGCAAGATGCGCAACCTGCGCAACGGCAAGCTCAACGAGCACCGCTGGCGCAGTGGCGAGGTGATCGAAGTGCTCCGCGTGGAAGTGCACGAGCTGCAGTACCTCTACCGCGAGAGCGATAACCTGGTCTGCATGGACCAGACGAGCTTCGAGCAGAAGTACATCCCTGTGAGCCTGCTTGGCGACGCCCTGAACTTCATGAAGGAAGAGATGGTGGTGCAGATCGGCTTCGAGAGCGATACGCCCATCTTCGCCCGCCCCCCCAAAGTGGTGGAACTGGAGGTGACCTACACCGAGCACGCCGTGAAAGGCGACACCAGCAACCAGGTGATGAAGTCCGCCAAGCTCGAGACGGGCGCTGAGATCAGCGTGCCCAGCTTCGTCGACATCGGCACCGTGATCCGCATCGACACCGAGACCGGCGAATACCTCGACCGCGTAAAGAAATAAGGGCGACCGCGCCGCACCGGAACCCCGCCTCCTCCCTAGGATGGCGGGGTTTCTCGTTCTACTTGGGCACATGCTCGCATGGGCACATGGGCACATGGCCCTGCGGTTACCTTTGGCCCACCATGCTCCTACCCCAGCCCATGACCGCCGCGCAGGTGGCGGCACTGATCGGCGGCCGCGCCGTCGGTGATGTGGACCGCCTTGTGACCGGCATCAACGAGATCAACCGCGTGGGTGCGGGGGACCTGATGTTCGTGGACCATCCGAAGTACTACGACAAGGCCCTGAACAGCGCGGCCACCACCATCCTGATCGACAAGGAGGTACCGGTGCCTGAAGGCAAGGCCATCATCATCAGCGACGATCCGTGCCGTGACTACAATGCCTTGGTCCGCCGCGTGATGCCGCTGCAGCCTTGGGGTTCGAAGGCACCTGTGATCGGTGAGGGAACGGTGGTGCATCCCAGCGTAGTGGTCGGCGCCGACGTCACCATCGGTAAAGACTGCGTGATCATGCCCGGTGTGGTGATCTATGAGCACACCACCATCGGCGACCGGGTGATCATCCACGCCAACAGCGTGATCGGCGCGGACAGCTTCTACTACAAGAAGCGCGGTGGCGCCTACGAGAAGATGGCCGTGGGCGGCAGCGTGGTGATCGAGGACGACGTGGAGATCGGTGCGCTCTGCACCATTGACCGCGGTGTGAGCGCTGACACGCGCATCGGGGCCGGAACGAAGATCGACAACCACGTGCAGGTGGGACACGATACGCTTGTCGGCAAGAACTGCCTCTTCGCAGCGCAGGTCGGCATTGCGGGTTGTTGTGTGGTGGAGGATGGCGTCACGCTGTGGGGCCAGGTGGGCGTGCCCAGCAAATTGCGCATCGGCAAGGGGGCCGTGGTGCTGGGACAGAGCGGGCTCATCAGCTCGCTGGAAGGCGGCAGGACCTATTTCGGCAGCCCCGCAGGGGAGTGGAAGTCCAAGATGCGCGAGATCGCCCTGCTGGCGAAACTGCCCGAACTGTACAAGAAGCTGAAGGACTGACGCCATGGC
>JADZGG010000107.1 GCA_020854015.1 Flavobacteriales bacterium | reverse complement strand
GGGTAAGCGGAGCGAGGCCCATGCGCTCCAGCTCCCCCTCCACCCCCTCGCTCTGGCGCGGGGGAACCGGGGAAGCATGGGCCTTGCCCGATCTTCAGGACCAGATCCGCGGATCGCTGCTTTCATTCCCCCGCGCCCGACCGTAGGGAGGAACAGCGAGGGGGTGGAGGGGGAGCCAGCTTGCGATCCGCTTGACGTGTTTCCCCTCCCCGAACGAGGACCGCTATACACAACCGACCCCTCCCAAAAAATACCTACTTCCGGGTATTGTGGGCGGAGGCAGGGTCGGCAAGCTTTGACGGTCCGAGCACACCGCCATGCCCACCCTCCGATCCGCCCCTCCCCACGGGGTGCCCATCCACTGCCGTCGCACCACGGAACGGCTGGAGCGCGACCAGCGCCTGCGCCTGGACCTGCTGGCCGCCGAGCTCCAGGAGCTGCTGGAAGCACGGGTGCTGAACCGGACCGAGATGCGGCGCATCATGCAACTCTGCCTCGTGCTTTCGAACAGCGCCACCGCCTACGTGTCGAAAGGCCGCGTCATCGTGGTCGAACGGACCAACAGCGCCACGCCGTGAAGGTTCACACCAGCGCTCGCTGGCTCGATTGAGCTGAACCACGGATGAACACAGATGCTGAGAAAAGCTCCGCTGACGGACCCCCCTGCCCCCCTTGCCGGTTCCCCCCACTCCCATAACTTGCTCACTTCCAAAGCCCAATAGGCTTCACGATCGCTCACCCCAGTCCCGTTCCACTATGCGTTCCTTCCTTTCCTCCCTGCTGCTCGTTCCTTCCTTCGTTCTGGTGAACAGCCTCAGCGCCCAGGTGGTGCTGCAACCGCCGCCGACCCTGCAGGTGCAGCACAACACGGAGCCCTGCGGATTCGATGCGCTGCACCAACAATTGATGCAGAGCGACCCCGTGTACCGCGACCGCACGCTGGCCTTCGATGCGGCGGCGCGCGCGCAGGGCGGCAACTTCACCCGCAGCCTCAGCACCTACAAGATCCCCGTGGTGGTGCACGTGATGGAGACCGGCACCGGCCTTACGGCGCTCACCGACGGACAGATCCGCAACGCCATCAAGGCCCTGAACCAGCGCTTCCGCAAGGTGGCCGGCACCGCCGGCTTCGGCAGCGGTGTTGACGTGGGCATCGAGTTCGTGCTCGCGGTGCGCGACCCCAACGGCAACTGCACCACCGGCATCACCCGCACCAACATGACGGGCAACGCCACCTACATGGCCAGCGGCGTGTTCCGCCAGAGCGTCGGCATCACGGACGCGGCATTGAAGGCGCTGGACGTGTGGGACCAGACGCGCTACTACAACATCTGGGCGGTGAGCGAGATCGACGGCAACGACGGCGGCAGCGGCATCCAGGGCTTCGCCTACTTCGCCAGCTCCCACGGCACGGCCTTGGATGGCTGCGTGATGCTCGCCAACCAGCTCGCCGACCCCACGAGCACCGTGCTCACCCACGAGATCGGCCACGCGCTGGACGTGTACCACACCTTCGAAGGCGACGCGAACGGCACCGCCTGTCCGAACAACAGCCCCTGTGGATCGCAGGGCGATCAGGTCTGCGACACGCCCCCGCACATCCGCAGCGCGAGCGATTGCAACACCGGCGGCACCAACGTCTGCGACGCCAACAGCTCCAACAGCCTGTTCGTGGTGAACTACATGGACTACAGCAGCAGCGACTGCCAGAGCATGTTCAGCAGCGGGCAGGCGGCGCGCATGACGCTGGCCCTCACCACCACGCGCGCCAGCTTCCTGACCGCCAACGGCAACACCGCGCTGGTGCCCCCCGGCGCCGCCACCATGGACATCCTGTGCAGCGCAGCCACCCTTTGCGGCACGGGCCAGAGCGTAACGCTGTACGACAACAGCCGCTGCGTGCCCAACACATGGCTGCCCGATTCGGAGTTCCCCGGCATCAGCTTCAGCTGGACCATCAGCAACGGCGTGAACACCTACAACAGCACCGCGCAGAACCCCACCTTCACCCTGGCGAGCGCGGGTGTGTACAACGCCACGCTCACCACCACCTCCGCACAAGGCGTCAGCACCGTTACCGAGAACGGCATCGTGGTGGTGGCCACCGCGCCCGTTGCAGCGTGCACGCCCACCAGCGCGAACCCCAGCGCCAACTACGGCCTCACGGTGAGCCGCGTGAAGTTCAACACGCTGGACAACTCCACCAGCACGGGCATCAACGGTGTGTACCAGAACTTCAGCTGCAGCCAGAGCACCGTGGTGGCGCGCAACGGCAGCTACCCCTTCAGCATCACCGTGAACGGTTCCACCAGCAACGGCACCGAGGTGTACGAGGCCTACATCGACTACAACAACAACGGCACCTTCGAGAACCCCGCCGAGCTCATCAGCCTCGGCAGTTCCGCCGTGGTGGGCACCGTGGTGAGCACGAACGTCACCATCCCCAACACCGCCGTGCAGAACACCCTGTTGCGCATGCGCGTGTACGGCGAGGCCGGTTCGCTCTCCGCCAGCGAACGCACCTGTGGGGTGGCCTTGCTGGTGGGCGATGTGGAGGACTACGGCGTGTACGTGAGCAGTTCCCTCGCGGCCGTGAGCATCGCTGCGTCACCCAGCACCACCATCACCTACGGCACCAACGTCACCTTCACGCCCACGCCCACCAACGGCGGCGGCGCGCCCACGTACAGCTGGTTCAAGAACGGGCTGTTCCAAAGCACCGGTGCCACCTACAGCAGCGCCACCCTGTTGCCCGGTGACCAGGTGTACGCGCTCCTGTACTCCAACCTCGCCGGTGTGGTCGCTTCGCCCGCCACCAGCAACACGCTCACCATGACGGTGACGGGTCCGCCGCAGAGCGACTTCAAGGCCAGCACACGCGCGGTGTGCGTCGGCAGCTCCGTCACCTTCACCGACATCTCCTTGCTCACGCCCACCAGCTGGTCGTGGTCCTTCCCCGGTGGAACGCCCAGCACCAGCACGGCGCAGAACCCCACGGTGACCTACAACACAGCAGGCACCTACAACGTGACACTGACGGCGAGCAATGGCCTGGGCACCGGCACCACCACCACCAAGACCGCCTACATCACCGTGTACGCGTTGCCCACCGCAGGCTGCACGGTGACCCGCTCCACAGCGCCCGCCGGTTTCATCGGCATCACGAACGTGAGCCTCAACACCATCAACAACGCCACGGCATACAACGATGCGGTGATGAGCAACTTCCTGTGCTCGCAGACCACCACCCTTAACGCCAACACCACCTACGCCATCAATGTGGCCACCAGCCCCGTGAACACCCAGTGGGTGCGCGCCTACATCGACTACAACCGCGACGGCGACTTCATCGACATCGGGGAGGAGATCTTCGCCCCGGCCAACGGGATCAATCTGTTCTCGGGCAACTTCACCACGCCGGTGGCACCCCAGTCAGGCTTGCTGATGCGCATGCGCGTGATCACGGACTTCGTGAACACCGTGCCCGGTCCGTGCACCACGCCCCTGCAATACGGACAGGTGGAGGAATACGGCATCGTGTTCAACACGCCGCTCAACACCGCGCCGGTGCTCAATGCATCAGCAAGTCCTGCGCTCGGTGCCGTGAACGAGGATGCCGGTGCGCCGGTGGGTGCCGTGGGCACCCTGGTGAGCGCGCTGGTGGACCTCGCGGTGCCGAGCGGGCAGGTGGATAACGTCACCGACCCGGATGCGGGCGCCTTGCTCGGCATCGCCCTCACCGCGGCCGATGCCACCAACGGCGTGTGGCACTACAGCATCAACGGAGGCACCAACTGGACCGCGCTGGGCGTACCCACCGGCACAGCGGCCCGCCTGCTCGCCGCCGATGGGAGCACGCGCCTCTACCTGCAGCCCAACGCCAACTTCAACGGCACCGTGGCCAGCGCCATCACCTTCCGCGCCTGGGACCGCACGACCAGCACCACCGGGTCCACGGCCGATGCCTCGGTGAACGGCGGCACCACGGCCTACAGCACCGCCACGGACATCGCGCCCATCACCGTGACCGCCGTGAACGATGCGCCCACCGGCAGCAACCTGAACACTGCGGAGAACTACAACGAGGACATTCCGCTGAACCTGGTGGACATCGTGACCGCAGACATTGACAACGTGAACCTAACCGTGACGCTCACGCTGAGCAACCCTGCAGCGGGTGCGCTCAACACGGGCACCAGCGGCGCGGTCACCAGCACCTACGTTGCGGGCACCGGCGTGTGGACGGCCAGCGGCGCCATCGCCAACGTGAACATCCTGCTTGCTGGTGTCACCTTCACGCCGGCCGCCAACTTCAACAGCACCTTCACCATCGCCACGAGCGTTTCCGATGGCGTGGCACCCGCACTGACCGGCAGCAAGACCCTGACGGGCACCGCGGTGAACGATGCACCGGTGAACACCGTGCCGGTCGCACAGACCACACCGATGAACGTAGCCTTGGCCCTGACCGGAGTGAACGCCCTCGCGACCGCGGACCTGGATGCGGCCAGTGCGAGCGTGCAGATCTCCCTGTCGGTCACCAACGGTGTGCTCACCCTTGCAGGCATCAGCGGGCTCTCCTTCACCATCGGCGATGGAACGTCGGACGCCAGCATGGTCTTCACCGGGAACCTGACCAACGTGAACGCCGCGCTCGCGAACGTGCTCTTCACCCCCACCACCAACTTCAATGGCGTGGCCGTGCTGAGCCTCACCACCAACGACCAAGGCAACACGGGCACCGGTGGTCCGCTCAGCGATGCGGACCAGGTGAACATCACCGTTACACCCGTGAACGTGGTGGTGCCTGTGAAGGCGATGCTCGACGGTCCGTACGTGACGGCCAACCTGCAGATGAACGATGGACTGCGCACGCTCGGCTTCATCCCCGCTGCGCATCCGTATGGAGCGGCACCGTGGAACCATCCGGGCAGTGAGACGGTGGCCCCCGCCGTGCTCGCCGTGACCGGCAACAACGCCATCGTGGACTGGGTGCTGGTGGAACTCCGCGCCAGCGGCGACAACACCACGGTGGTGGCCAGCGCCGCCGGTCTGTTGCAACGCGATGGGGATGTGGTGGCCACCAACGGCACCTCGTCGCTCACGTTCAATGCACCGCCTGCATCCTACTTCGTGGTGCTGCGCCACCGCAACCACCTCGGCGTGATGAGCGCGACGGCCCTGCCCTTGACCACCAGCTCTTCCGCGGTTGACTTCACCCTGAGCGGTACCGCCACCTTCGGCACGGCCGCGCGCAAGGATGTGAGCGGCATGCAAGTGCTCTGGGCCGGTGATGTGTCCGCCGACGGCCTCTTGCAATACACCGGCAACGGCAACGACCGCGACCCCATCCTGGCGAAGATCGGCGGCACCGTACCCACCAACACGGCGCTCGGCTACTGGCCTGAGGATTGCACCTTGGACGGCGTAGTACAGTACACCGGCAACGGCAACGACCGCGATCCCATCCTGCAGAACATCGGCGGCACGGTGCCCACCAATACGCGGAGTGAGCAGGTGCCTTGAGCGGGGTAAGCGGAGCGAGGCCCATGCGCTCCAGCTCCCCCTCCACCCCCTCGCTCTGGCGCGGGGGAACGGAGGAAGCATGGGCCTGGCAAGATCTTCAAGACCGGATCCGCGGATCGCTCCATTCATTCCCCCGCGCCCGACCGCAGGGAGGAACAGCGAGGGGGTGGAGGGGGAGCCAGCATGCGAGCCGCTTACCACATCTTCGATACCAGATCTTCAGGAACAGCTCCGCGGATCGCTTCGTCCATTCCCCCGCGCCCGACCGCAGGGAGGAACAGCGCGGGGGCGGAGGGGGAGCCAGCATGCGATCCGCTCCCTAATTTCATTCCTTGATCAACCGGAAATGGCGCACCGAAAGATCTATGACCCGATCAGGGCTGGACGAGCTGCGGAACTCCGAAAGGAGATGACACCAGCCGAAGTGCACCTCTGGACGCACGCGCTCCGTGCACGGTCCATGAAGGGATATACCTTCCATCGGCAATGGCCCATGTTCGGCTACATCACCGACTTCTTCTGCAAGAAGCTCAACCTGGTCATCGAGGTGGATGGTGACGTGCACGGCTCAACCGAGCAAATGGAACGCGACCTGATCCGTGAGGACGTCCTCCGGAGCAAAGGCATGCACATTTTGAGACTCTCCAATGAAGAAGTGCTCGATCACCTGCCAAGCAGCATTGAAGCCATCGAACTCGTGATCGAAGAGCTCGAGGCAAGCGGGACAGAGGGCTAAGGCCAAGTGAAACTCTACCAGAGCGAGGCCCATGCGCTCCAGCTCCCCCTCCACCCCCTCGCTCTGGCGCGGGGGAACGGAGGAAGCATGGGCCTCGCAAGATCTTCAAGACCGGATCCGCGGATCGCTTCGTTCATTCCCCCGCGCCCGACCGAAGGGAGGAATAGCGAGGGGGTGGAGGGGGAGCCAGCGTGCGATCCGCCTACCACATCTTCGATCGCAGAAGATGCGACGTCTCAGACCTGCCAACACACCTCATCCCACTCCACCTACCGCTCGTGGAATTCGACACATGCACTTCACTTGCGGATGCTAACCTCGCGGCTATCTTATCGAACCCGCTTCCGCCGAGAAAACCGGCGATCGGCAGCCATGCACACGGTCCACATCTTCCGCAGCAGCATCAGCACCACCGAAGACGTTGAACGCGTGCATGCGGCTATGCGCGGCGCGCTTCCGGTTCAGCACGTCAGCGTGGACCTGCACGACAACGACCGGGTGCTGCGTGTGGTGGGCGCACCGGAGATCGGACAGGCCATCATGGACCTGGTGAAGGGCCTGGGGCACCACTGCTCGGAACTGGAGTAGGCCGGACGCCCGTTCAACCGGGCAACTGCGCACGCAACCAACTCAGCGCTTCCGCTTCGTTCTCGAAGATCGCGTGCGTGAACACCTGCGGGAAGTAGCTGAAGAACAGCTGCACCACGGTGCCGGCCAACGTATCGTGCGCCACAACGGCCAGGGCCACCAGCTGGAGCTTCTCCTTCTCGGGCTTGAAATGGTCGTGCGTGGTCACTGCCAGATCGAAATCGATGCCTTCGGGGAACACCGAGAGCATGGCGTGCGGACGATCCTCCGCGAGCGTATGGCGGGCCACACGGTTCTCCTCAAAACCTTCACGGTCCAGCTTGACGCCGGAGCGGAACCGTTGCACGATCAAGCCTGGGGCCACGCGCTCCATGGTGGCCAGGCGGGTCTCGATCAAAGTGGTCGTAGCGTTCATCGGTATAGAAAGATACGCGTTTCAGCCGCCCATGCGCGCACCGCGCGGCGTGCTCGCCCACAGCCCCAACAGACAACCCACCGCGATGAGCAGGCCGAGGAACTCGCGCACCACTTCGATGTGCGGTTCGGTGGCCTTCATCTCGCTCGTGATGGAGGGCATGCCCAACTGCACCCAGTCCACCATGCCGGGCACCATGGTCAGCATCCACATGCCGAGGGCCAACGCCAGGTAGCCACTGATGCGCCGGTCCGCACGACCGAAGGCCGCGAAGGCGAAGAGCACCGCCACCGCGCCGTAAGCGGCCACCCAGAAGATCGGGTCGGGATCGTTGAGGTTCAGGTAGGCAAAGGCGGCGAACACCAAGGCCATCAGGATGTACAGGGACTTCTTCATGAGTGCGACATGTTAGAACTCAATGCGGTAGCTGAGGTTCGGAATGAGGCCGAGCTGGTACTTGGTCACGATGGCGTCCTTCCTGTAGTCGTAGTAGACATAGGCCTCGTTCTGTGCGTTGGTGACATTCTGCAGGTCGAGCGCCCACATGCCGGTGCGGCCCTTGCGATCGCGCTTCAGGTACACGCGCAGGTCCATCCGGAAGAAGTCGTTCAGCTGCGCGGACCAGGGAGCGCCGTAGTTGAGGAAGACGCCTGCCGTGCGGTGCTCCGCTTCGAACGGTGTGTAGCGCAGACCCCCCGCCACCGCCAACCTTCCGCTCACACCCCAGGTGCGCACACGGTCTTCCTTCACCTTCGCCCACTCGGCGCCGCCCATCACGGTCGCGCGGTAGTTGCCGCTCCACCGCGTGGGCGTGTCGATGCCGCTGAGCATGTACGCACTGTTGTACATCGTACCGTTCACCTGGTAGAAGTACCCCTCTGCGAAAGTGTGCGATAGCGTCAGTTCAAGGCCGGTGTTGGTGGCCTTGCCTTCAGGGAGAAGCTTCTGGAACTGGGGCGCATCCCATGCGTTCACCTGATACCCATCCACAGCGGAAGCGCCGAAGAAAAAGCGCGAATCGGGGATGCCCAGATCGGACAAGCGTTGCTGGTAGCCTTCCACATGCAACGTGAGCTTCTCGTTGAAAGGATGGTCATAACCCAGCACGATGTCCTCCGAACGTGAGAGCCCGACGTCCTCGTTCCACGGAATGCTCTCATTGAACCGCACCTTCATGACCTGCTGCCACGGCAACATGGAACGCCAACCATAAGTAAGCGCGAGGCGACGGTCCTTGCGCATGCGCCACTGCACGCTGGCGCGCGGTTCCGCAGCGCTGCTGTTGTTGAAGGTGTATTGCGCATAGCCCATGCCCAATGAGACCTGCAAGCGGTCGGTCGCCGACCAGCGTCCGTTCGCATAGGGCCGCAGCAGCCAGCCGGTGACGTCCTCCTTCAACACGTTGGTGAGGTCGCGTTCCATGGCCGAGCCGCCGATGGTGTAGCGGAAGCGACCGCCCACAGCACCGTCATACGCGGCCACCACGGAGAGCTTCTGTTCGGTCAGTCGGTCCGTTCGGCGTGAGAACTCCGTGAGGTCCGTGTCGTAGCTGACCTGCTCGCGCTCCTGTTCCGTAGCGGAAAGCAACACCGTGGTGCGCAAGGTGCCGTGTTCGCCGATGGGCAGTTTCAGGCTCGCACCTGCTGCACCCGTCTTCGCTGTGTACGTGATGTCGGAGCTGTCCTTGTCGTACTCCCATTGCGCGGTATCGGTATCCGCCTTGAACACGTTGCTGCTGGTACCGCCCAGACCGAACACGCGCACTTCGCCCCGTTGACCGAACGGAAGCGTTACATGCAACGACAGGTCCTGGAAGGTGATCGCTTCGTCACCGAGGTCCACGCCCGCTGCGCTCAACAGACCGAGCGTGCTGTAGCGGTAGTTGGCGAGGTAGCTGCCGCGCTTCCCCTTGGCGAAGGGCCCTTCGGTGGCCAGGTCAAGCCCGAGCAATCCGGCCTGTGCGGTCCATTCCTGTTCGGCGTTGTTGCCCGGTCGCAGGTTCATGTCCATCATGCCGCCGAGCGCATTGCCCCTATCCGTCGGCAGGTTGCCGGTGAGCAGCCGCGAAGTGCCGAGCATCTGTGCGCTCAGGATGTTCACGCCGCCGCCGCTGAGCGTCGGCAGGTCGGTCTGTGTGCCTGCGTTGGAAAGGTGGTTCGGGTTCACCATCTCCGCTCCTTCCAGCAGCCAGGCGTTGGCGTTGGGGCTGTTGCCCCGGATGGTGAGGTGGTTGGCCTGGTCGTTCGCGGTGCCCACTGCGGCCATGCTTCCGGCCACACGTGCCGGGTCGAAGAACATCGCGGGATAGCGCAAGCTCTGCTCCACGGTGATGGTGTGCGAGCCCAAAGGCTCCGTGCGTCGCACCGTGCTCACTTCGGCTTCTTTCAGGTCCTTCGCATCGGCTTCCAGACGTAGTTCCACCTGCTCCTCTTTGCCCGCACGCACCCACACTTCAGGTACCAGCACCGTGCTGTGGCCTTGCAGGGAGGCGCGCACTGCGAAGATGCCCGTGGGCAGCCCTTCCATCGTGAAGCGTCCGTTCGCATCCGTGGTGGTGCTCCGTGCACTGTCGGTGATCAGCACCTCCACCGTTGCCCCGGCGAGCGGCGTACCTGCATCGTCGGCGAGCACCCTGCCGATGAGCGTGCCCGTGGTCTGCGCGTGCAGCGTTGCCACGAAGGCGAACAGCGAACAGGCGATGAGCAGGTTGCGGAACATGGCGCGAACTTATCCGGTCGGTGCATGCGTTGGCGGCCAATGGTCGAGCGGTGGTCACCAGTGGTGTGTTGATGGGTGTACGCGGTGCTTCTCCTCCCCGCTGTAGAGCATCATCAGAGGATCCTGCCTGGAGCGCGGCCCATGCGCTTCTGCTCCCCCTCCACCCCCTCGCTGTGGCGCGGGGGAACCGTGGAAGCATGGGCCGCGCACGATCTTCTGAAACGTATCCGCGGATCGCTTCATTCATTCCCCCGCGCCCGACCGAAGGGAGGAACAGCGAGGGGGCGGAGGGGGAGCCGGAATGCGATCCGCCCATGAACCTCCAAGGGCGTTCCCTTTCAATCCTTCTCCAAATACGGTGTGCTCTGCGCGGGCGTCAGCATGTAATAGTGCAGCTCGCCGGCGCCATCGTACCACTGGAAGGCCACTTGACGCGCCTTGCCACCACGACGCGTACGGCGCGCGATCAGCAGCGTGTCCAAGGGATTGGGACGCGGACGCAGGACCTTCGGGGCGGTGGCACGACGCGTGGGCATAGCTCCAAGGTAGTGTGCGCGACAAGCCTTTCCAACACGGAAGTGACGAACCCTTGGTCACCCAACGGAACGGCCCGCACAGTCTTGTGCGGGCCGTTCCTCGAAGTCAGGTCGATCAGGCCTTGGCGAGCAGCTCGCGCTTCAGGCGGTTCTCCTTGTTCTGGTAGCGGCGGTGCTTGATCTTGGCGATGATCAGCAACATCACCGGCACCATGATCAGCGTGAGGAAGGTGGCGAAGGTGAGCCCGTAGATCACGGCCCAGCTCAGCGGTCCCCAGAAGATCACGTTGTCGCCGCCGATGTGGATGTGCGGGTTCAGCTCCGTGAGCAAGGTGCCGAAGTTGAGGTTGAAGCCGACGGCCAGTGGCAGCAGCCCCAGCACGGCGGTCACTGCGGTCAACAGCACCGGGCGCAGACGCGTCTTGCCGGCGATGATCAGCGATTCGCGCGTGGCGTCGATGGGCAGCTCCGCTGTTTCAGGCAGGCCGCGCTTCTCTTTCTGTCGCTCGAACAGCAGCTTCGCGAAGTCCATGAGCACGATGGCGTTGTTCACCACTACACCGATCAGCGAGATGATGCCCAGCATGCTCATGAGGATGATGAAGTCCATGCGGAACACGATGAGGCCGAGGAACACGCCGATGGTGCTGAACAGCACGGTGCTCAGGATCACGAGCGGCCAGCTGATGCTGTTGAACTGCCATACGATGATCAGGAACACGATGAAGATGGCGATGAGGAAGGCCTTGCCCAGGAAGGCCATCTCCTTCATCTGGTCCTCCTGCTGTCCGGTGAAGGCCATGCCGAAACGCTCATCACGCTCGTAGCCGGTCAGGGCATCCTTCATCTCGGCGATCACCTCGTTGCTGTTGTAACCGGCGATCACGTTGCTGCTCACCGTCACCACCCGCTTGAGGTCGGTGCGTTTGATGGCGCTGAAGGTGCTGCTCAGCTCTTCCTTCGCCACGGCACTGATGGGCACCTGCCGGATCTGCCCGTTGAGCATGTCGCGGAAGGTGATGTTCATGTTCATGATGGTGCCCACGTCGTAACGCTGGTCGTCCTGCAGGCGCACCATGATCTTGTAGTCATCGTCGTCGCCCTCGATGCGGAAGGTGCTCACCTCCTTGCCGAAGAGCGCGGTGCGGATGGCGTCGGCCACGGCGTAGGTGCTCACGTTGAGGCGGCGGGCCTTGGCGCGGTCGATGATGATGGGCATCTCGGGCTTCGCACGGTCGATGTCGATGCGCAGCGCTTCAACGCCCGGCACGTTCTTGCTCTCCAGGAAGGACTTCAGTGAATCGGCCTCGGCGAGCAGGGGTGCGATCTCCTCCCCCGTCAGCTCGATGTTGATCGGCTTCCCGCTCGGGGGACCGGCGGCATCCTTGTCCACGCTCACGATCACACCGGGGTAGCCTTGGAGTTCCTTCTGGAGCTTCAGCAGCACGTCGTTGGTCATCAGACCCCGGCGCTCGGCGTACTTCACGAAGTTGAGCTGGATGCGGCCCTTGTTCGGGGTGTTGGCCAGGCTTACGCCTTGTGCGGGATCGCTGGTGCCGTTACCCACCTGCGTGATCATGGAGTTGATCAGCCAGTTCACGGTGTC
>JADZGG010000106.1 GCA_020854015.1 Flavobacteriales bacterium | reverse complement strand
TTGGTCTCGAAGGTCTGCACCTTGGCGAGGTAGTCGAGCACCTCCGTTTCGTTGCGGGCGGCCAATCGTCCCACCGGCACATCGAGGATGCGTGGATCACCTCCCAGTCCGAGGGTGAAGCAGTTGTCGCTCGGTGGCATGCCCAAAGAGGGGATCAGGCATTGCAGCGCACCGACGTTATCAGCAGGGTACACACGGGTGCCACTGTTGGCATCGGTCCGTGGCGTCTGAATGCCCTTGCCGATCAGGAAAAGGCCCTGCGGCTTGGTCGGGCTCACATCCAGCAGATGGTCCATGAACCCTCGAATGGCCATAGGGTGCCTGCGAATGCCACCCCCGTATTGCAGGTAGAGCTCTTCCACATCCGCCAACAGCGTGTTCCAAGCGTTCACCGGACTGGTCTCACGGTAACTGGCGTACTGTGTGGCCGCGTTCATCAGGCTGGTGTGCGACACGATCACCACGGCTGAATCCTCAAGCTGCGCGGTCAGGTCGTTGAAGTAACCAGTGCCGTTCACAGGCGTGATCACGCTGATCGAGACGATGGTGTTCGGATTCACCACCATGGTCCTTGTCTCATCGCTGAACGGATCCGCCGGTATCATGGCGTTATACAGTCCGTTGTACAATTGCCCGATCTGCCTGCGGATGGTATCACCGTAGGAGTAGATGATGGGCGGCACGTTGTACTGCTGCAAAGCGATGCGTGCCAGTGGATCACCCGGGTCGTCCTGCAGCCCCATGTGCACCAGGTCCTGGAAGGCCATCTCGAACTTGCGGGCATACTTCAGGTTGGAATAGGCGTGCGCCTGGCGATCGGGATAGTTCCCGGACACGGCACCACAGGGACCCAGATCGTGCAGCACCTTGAGGCGCACGGTGTTCGTTCCCGTCAGAATGTTGTAGCCCACATCAAAATTCAACTTGTTCAGCTTGTACCCGCGGAAAACAGTATCCGCCAGATAGTACCCGTTGAACCGCAGCTCGAGGTGGTGGTCATCGCAGAAGATGTCGCCGACGTTGTTGGTACCAGCGGTCACCACGGTGAGATTGGCGTTCGGCGTTCCCGGGATCAGGCTTGGCGAAGGACAGATCATCTGGATGTCCTGCTGGTACTGGGGCGGGTTCGTACCGTCGTTGAAGAGCTCCTGGTTGAAGAAGTAGCCCTCGGCCTCCGAGTAGAAGGCATCGCTCATCTGCACGTTGTTCCGCTGGCCCCGGTAGTAACGGTTGTTGGTGTTCAACCGCCCTTCGTACCAGAACCAGTAACGTGGGTTGTAGGCGACGAAGTCGGAGTTCGAGTAGGGATACGCACGAGCCGTCTGTGGTGCGGCATCGTAGGTGATGAAGTAGTTGAGCGTATCGTTGATCAACGACCAGTATGGCGTGTTCTGGTGAACAGGGTCGTCCCAAAGCAGGCTGTCCTTCCAGCCGTCGTTCTTGTTCGCGTAGAACTCAATGAAGTCCGTGGCGTTGAGCACCCAGTCATCCTCCCCTTGCACATACAGGGACACCTGCTTCTCGCGACCAAAGACCTGAATGGTGCGTGCGTCAACCGATGAAAGCGGGAAGCCCGCGTTGGCCAAGGCTGTGGAGTCGATCCGGAACAGCCCTTCGGTGGTGATCTTGAACTTCCAGTAGGGCCTGCCGTAGTTGATCCATTCGTTGCCGTAGGGCTGGGCCAGTGCCAGACCGGACAGACATGCAAGGACGAACAACAACAGGGTTCTTCTCATGACTGGCCTTTCTTGAAGAGATCGAAACGAAGGGAGAAGATGTTGGAGAACAGCTGGTCATCACCCTGCGCGATGCGCGAAAGGGCATAGTCCAGGTGGAAGCTCTTGATCCGGACGCCCAGGCCCAGGTTGGGCTGCATGGTGAGCTGGCGAGCGCCGCTCTCGTCCGTGATGTACTGCATCATGTTGATGCCGCCCCGCAGGTAGACCACCTGCGCATAGCCCAGCTCAATGCCAACGCGCGGGTCAGCGCTCCAGGTGTCGGTGGCGATAACTGTGTTACGCTTGCCGTCGAAGGTGTTCTCCAGATCCACCTCGGCCAGCAGGTTGAGCTTCGAACCCAGGGTGAAAGAGTGCGCAGCACCAAGCACCAAGCGCGGTAGGGTCACCTCGACACTGTTGGCTGGCAATTCGTTACCGGTCTGCTGGAACACTTCAACCGTGCGTTGGTCCAAGGTGTAGGTCCAAGCGTTGAAGGTTCCCGTAACGTCGCGGGCCATGGCCGAGAAACGCCAGTTCTTGCGCTGGTACTGAGCACCGGCATCAAGGCCGAAGCCCCAGGCCTGACCGAACTCACCCACGCGGCGATAGATGATCTTGGCATTGCCACCCACCTGCAGGCCCGGCACGCTGAGCTTCCGCGCGTAACTGATCAGGAAGGCATGGTCCGCAGCGCTGAACGAAGTGATGCGGTCGTAGTTCAGGTTGCCCGCGTTGTCGATGAGGTCGATGGTGTTGGGGATGTTGTCGACCCCGAACCGGATGAAGGAGATGCCGATGACGCTGCTGCTATCGATGGGTTTCGCCAACCCGATGTGATCGTACTTGGCGATGCCTGCGAAGAACTCGCTGTGCATGGCGCCCACCTGCAGGTCGCTCTTCACCCCCAGCAGACCTGCCGGGTTCCAGTAGGCCGCGTTCACATCCTGGATGTTGGCCGTGATGGCCTGCCCCATGCCCAGCGCCTGCGCCCCCACCCCGATGGTGAGGAACTCGTTGCTGTACTTGGGCGCGTCCTGTGCCGAAGCACTTGTCGCGAACCCCAGGATCACCACCACCGCGCTGCTGCCACGCATCATGCTCAAGCTCAAGGTCTTCATTCCCGTTGTGTGTAGACGCAGCTTCTAACTGAAGGTGGCCTCCTTTATTGCCCCGAATTTACCCAACTTCGGCCCATTCCATGCGCCTCCCCCGACTTCCCGACCTGCTGACCACCGCGAACCTAGCATGCGGGGTGGCCTCCATCCTTCTGGCCTCCCAAGGACAGCTAACATGGGCCTGTGGGCTGGTGTTCGCGGCGGCCGTGTTCGATGTGTTCGATGGGCTCGCGGCCCGGGCCATGGGTGGCGGCACTCCCCTCGGCGCCCAGCTGGACAGCCTGGCGGACATGGTGAGCTTCGGGGTGGCACCGGCCTTCCTGCTGTTCATCCAGGCTTCCACCCTTTCCAGGAACCTGTTCGACCCGGACACTTTCGCAGCCTTTTCGACCTTGCCTTATCTGAACCAAGCACCCAACTGGCCGATCAAGGCCGCAGCCATTGTGCTCACGATAGCCTCCTGCTGGCGCTTGGCCAAGTTCAACCTGGACGCCCGCCAGACCAGCGGTTTCCTAGGGCTGAATACGCCATCCAATGGACTCTTCTGGGTTTCGGTCGTGTTGGTCAGTTTGAACGTTGCGGTGCACCCGGGTCCCGGCCACGACATCCTTGCCGGCCTAGTGGTCAGCCTGCTGAAGTCCTCCACCGCACTGCTGATCGCCTGTGTCGGAATGGCCATCCTCATGCTCTCCGAACTCCCCCTCCCCGGCCTGAAATTCAAGCACTTCCGCTGGCAGGGCAACCAAGTCATCTACGTGATCGCAGGGCTCGGCGCGGTGCTGGTGATGCTGTACGGGATCCTGGCGGTGCCGCTGATCCTGGTGGTCTACGTGGTGAGCCCGCTTTGGGGAAAGGTCTTTCCGAAAGAAGCCTGAGCCAAGGCCCCCGGACCCGTTCCGATGTGAAGAACCAGCCACGTGGCTGGCGGCATCATTTTGCATCTTTGCGGCATGAAGACCTTCCGCGCCTCCATCG
>JADZGG010000105.1 GCA_020854015.1 Flavobacteriales bacterium | reverse complement strand
CATCATCAGCGAAGACGACATCATCATCGCCATCAGCCAGAGCGGTGAGACCGCCGATACGCTCGCCGCGATCGAACTGGCGAAGAGCCGTGGCGCCACCATCTTCGGTGTGTGCAACGTAGTGGGCAGCAGCATCGCCCGTGTCACCCACGCCGGGGCCTACACGCACGCCGGACCGGAGATCGGGGTGGCCAGCACCAAGGCCTTCACCGCACAGGTCACCGTGCTTACGCTGTTGGCCCTGGCCATCGGGCAGAAGAAGGGCACCATCACCGGAAGCCGCTTCCACCGCTTGCTCAACGAATTGGAGTCCATTCCCGCCAAAGTGGAGAAGCTCCTGAAGAGCGAAGCGCAGATCAAGTACATCGCCGACATCTACAAGGATGCCACCAACGCTTTGTACCTAGGCCGTGGCTTCACCTTCCCTGTGGCTTTGGAAGGCGCGCTCAAGTTGAAGGAGATCAGCTACATCCACGCCGAAGGCTATCCAGCTGCGGAAATGAAGCACGGTCCCATCGCCCTGATCGATCAGGAGATGCCTGTGTTCGTGATCGCCACCAAGGGCGCGAGCTACGAGAAAGTGGTCAGCAACATCCAAGAAGTGAAGGCCCGTAAAGGCAAGATCATCGCCATCGTCACCGAGGGCGATACCGTCGTGAAGGGCTTGGCCGATCACGTGATCGAGATCCCCGAGACGGAGGACCCACTGGTGCCCCTGTTGAGCGTGGTGCCCTTGCAGCTGATCAGCTACCACATCGCGGTGATGCGCGGCTGCAACGTGGACCAGCCCCGCAACCTGGCGAAGAGCGTCACGGTGGAGTGACCGCCGGCCTTGGCTTGGCCCACATGAACACCTGATCGTTGTTCCGGTAGGGCGTCAGGTCCTTTGTGAACAGGATGTGCCCTAGGTCGATCAGCACCAGCACACCGAAGCCACCGAGCGTGACCCCGTAGATGATGGGCACTTTCGCCTTGGTCCCGAAGTAGAGCCGGTGCGCTCCGAAGGGGCCCACCAGCACGGCCAGTCCGGCGGCTACCAAACGCTCGGGCTCCTTTCCCTTCAAGCTGTCCTCCGGGATCAGTTCGACCACCACCACGTTAAGTCGGGCCAAGTCCAAGGTGTCGTTCACGAAGGGCCCTGAAAAAGAAGCGTCCGCGCTCGTTCCCACGAGGAACAGGAGGACCACCACCGACCAGCTGCGCATGGGCCGAAAGGTAAGGGGGCGCCCAACGGACGCCCCCTTCCAGATCAGTAGCGGGGTCAGGCCTTCTTGGCCGGCCGCGTAACGCTTGGCCACTTCGGCCCAGTTCACCACGTTCCAGAAGGCCGCGATGTAGTCGGGGCGACGGTTCTGGTAGTGTAGGTAGTAGGCATGCTCCCACACATCCATTCCGAGCACGGGGGTTCCGCCGCAGCCGGTGGAAGGCATCAGGGGATTGTCCTGGTTCGGGGTGGAGCACACTTCCAGTTTTCCGCCCTTCTGCACGCAAAGCCAGGCCCAGCCACTGCCGAAGCGGGTGGCACCAGCGGCCGCGAACTTCTCCTTGAAGGTCTCGAAGCTGCCGAAGTCCCGGGTGATGGCGTCGGCCAGCTCACCCGAAGGAGCGCCACCACCACCGGGGGTCATGATGGTCCAGAACAGGCTGTGATTGTAGTGACCACCACCGTTGTTGCGGACGGCCATGTTGGTCATGTCCAGGTCCTTGAGCATGTCCTCCATGGACTTGTCGGCCAGGGGGGTGCCTTCGATCGCCTTGTTCAGGTTGGTGACGTAGGCCTGGTGGTGCTTGCCATGGTGGATCTCCATGGTGCGCGCGTCGATATGGGGTTCCAACGCGTTGTGGGCGTAGGGGAGTTCAGGAAGGGTGAAAGCCATGGGAAGGGCGTTGATAGGGGGTTTCTGACGTGAGCCCCAAAGATAGCCTCAGGAAAAATGACCTAACCCCTTGACGGATAGAAGAAACGATTACATTTGCCGCCACTTTCACCAAAACAATAAACGGAGATGATCAAGAAGTTCGCTGTCCTCGCCATCATGGCGACCGTGTTCGTTGCCTGCGGTGGCAACTCTGCTGCTGAAATGGAAGCCAAGGCGAAAGCTACGGCTGACAGCCTCGCTGCTGTTGCCAAGGCTGACAGCATCAAAATGGCTGAGGAAGCTGCAAAGGCTGTTGCCGCTGTTGACAGCGCTGCCAAAGCCGCTATGGACACCATGGCCACGAAAGTGGAAGGTGCCGTGACGGGCCACTAAGCCTTACCGATACGCATTGAACGAAGGGGCCGCAAGGCCCCTTCGCATTTTCAACCTGTTCTGTGCGGTGATCACCGGCGGCCTGGGTGCAGCAGTGATGGGGGTCGTCGAGCCCGTCCGTGCGTCATTGCGGCGCCCGCGTGGCCCGTGAGGGAAGGGAGTTCGATCAGGGCTTCACCACGCTCGCGCGGGCTTTCCGGAAGGCACTGTCCGCATCGAGCATGATGGCGTAGAACGCCTCGCTGCCCCACACGTTCCGGGCAAGGCCCGCTTTCAACCGCATGGCCACCGCATGCTTGGTTCGTTCGGACTCCGGTGCGGGACTGCGGACCCCTTGACCTTGCGCATAGGTGCGTAAGCGTTGCAGCATCTCCGGCCCCACAACGTAGTGGGTGTTGAAGGCATCTGCGCTGCCATAGCCTTTCAAGCGCTCGCGGTCCCGGTCGGCCACATCGAAGGCGAACTGGTTGAGGGCGCCGCTGAAGTACAGCTCGCTCAGGTAGCCGGAACCTTCGGTGGTGTCGGCCGGCACGAACACATCGGGCATGATGCCACCACTGCCATAGACCTTGCGGCCGTTCAGGGTGGTGTACACCTCGGAGGAATCGATGTGTGCGCTGTCCGCATTGAGCAGTTCGCCATGGTCGTAGCGTTGTTCCAGCTCATCCCCATAGTCAATGCCTTCGCCGTAGGGACGCTGGATGCACCGTCCGCTTGGGGTGTGGTAGCGGGCTGTTGTGATGCGCACGGCACTGTGGTCGGGTAGCGGGATGTGTTCCTGTACCAGGCCTTTACCGAAGCTGCGGCGACCCACGATCACGCCGCGGTCGTTGTCCTGGATGGCTCCGGCGATGATCTCGCTGGCGCTTGCACTGCCCTCATCGATGAGCACGGCCAAGGGAATGTTCTCCAAGGTGCCCTGAGCCGTGGCCACATGGTCCTTGCGAGGGTGCGTGCGGCCTTCCGTGTACACGATCATACGACCCTCCGGTAGGAACTCGTCCGCAAGGTCGGTCGCAGCGTCGAGGTAACCACCGCCGTTACCGCGCAGGTCGAGCACCAGGCGCTTCATGCCTTTTCGTTTCAGTTCGGCCGCGGCCTTCAGCACTTCCTCGTGGGTGGTACGCGCGAAGCGGCTCAGTTTGATGAAGCCTGTGCCGTCCGGTGTCACCAAGGCTGTGGCCACGCTGTTGATCGGGATCTTGCCACGCGTCACCGTCACCTCGAACGGCTTCGTGCGCCCACTCCGAAGGATCTCCATGGTCACCTCGCTGCCTCCTTCACCGCGCAGCGCGTTCATGACATCGTCGTTCGTGATGCCCTTGCCGGCCAGTTCGGTGCTGTCCGCCTTCAGGATGCGGTCGCCGGCACGGATGCCTTTGGCGGCGCTGGGTCCACCGTCCACAGGGGCGATCACCACGATGGTGTCCCGCTGGATGGCGAACTCCACGCCGATGCCCTCAAAGCTCCCTTCCAAGGGTTCCTGCGCGGCCTGAAGTTCCGTGGCACTGATGTAATAGCTGTGCGGGTCCAATCGCTGCAGCAGGTCCTGGAGCACACCGTCCACGAGCTCCTCCGTGCGGACGGAATCCACGTACTGGCGGTCCAACAGGTCGATCACTTCGCCGAGCTTGTCGCTGGGGCTGGTGCTTCGCAGCAGGAAGATCCCGGGCAACGAGCGACGTTCGGTATGCAGGCGGCTGCCCAGCCAGATGCCGGAGACCAGCGTCAGTGCCAGCAGCAGCGGCAACAGCACCCAGATGGTGAGCTTCCGGCGTTCCATGAGCGGATCAGATGCGTTCCAAGCGATGGATGGTCACGCCTCCATTGGCCAGAAGCTCCAATCCGGAAGCATCCTTGTAGGCGTCGAGGTACACCAGGCGTTTGATGCCGGCCTGCAGGATGAGCTTGCTGCACTCCTTGCAGGGGGAATGGGTCAGGTAGAGGGTGCCTCCAAGGGCATTGTTCGTGCTGCGGGCCACTTTCATGATCGCGTTGGCTTCGGCATGAAGAACGTACCAATGCGTCAGTCCGTTCGCGTCTTCACAATCATTGGCGAAACCCGAAGGGGTGCCGTTGTAGCCGTCACTGATGATCATGCCCTCCTTCACGATCAGCGCGCCGACCTTTTTGCGGGTGCAATGGCTCAGCTGGCTCCACTCAGCGGCCATGCGCATGTAAGCCGTGTCGTAACGGGCCTGCTTCGCGGGTTCCGCATGCACCAAAGTGCCGTGGCTGATGGACATGGGCTGAAGAAACGAGCGGCCGCACGAGGCGGCCGCTGTTGATGTACCCAGGGCGGGACTCGAACCCGCACGAATTGCTTCACTGGTGTTTGAGACCAGCGCGTCTACCGATTCCGCCACCTGGGTAGGTGTGTTGCTCAAAGAAGGGAGCGCGAATTTAGCGTTCTGCCGTCACTTGCTCACAGGTTGATGAATCCCCAGAGCAGGCCCACCACCAACAGAAGGGAGGCGATCAGCAGATAGGGGAGGCTCATCATCAAGGTGCGAAGGATGGTCCTGGGCCAGGAGAGCCCGTACACCCGCTTCAGAGAGATCAGCAGGTAGGCCAGGCAGGTCATGGCGACCAGCGAGCCCACCCATCCGGGCCAATCGGCCGGACTGATGAGCGCGAGAAGAAGGATGATGATGAAGAAGAGGAAGTAGATGGTGTGCGTGTGCACCGAGAAGATCAGGTGTTCCCAGTAGTAGCGGTCCCTGAAGAAGAACCAGAGCAGGAGCACCGCGGTGAAGGGCATCAGAATGAACATGATCGCGGAAATGGCGCGCACGATGGCGTGCGCCACGCGTTTCATGCCTTCGGTACGGCTCAGGTCCAAGCGGCCCAGCGAGCGGATCATGCGGCGTTTGAACCAGCTCGTTCTCTCTGCCTTTTTGCCAAGCAACGAGTCCAGTTCCGCGTCCGAGAGGTCACCTTTCTTGAACAGGGCTTCCT
>JADZGG010000104.1 GCA_020854015.1 Flavobacteriales bacterium | reverse complement strand
GCGTTGATGCCACCCTGTGACTTGCGTGCGATATCGATGAAGCCAAGGCCTGCACCACCGTGTTCACCGAAGGTGCCGTTCTCAAGCTGGTTGCGGAAAGCGGCCGACAGCTCGTCCGGGCTCATGGCGTTCACCATTTCCACTGCGGCCATCAAGCGCTCGGCATCGTGTGCGGATGCCCTGTTCTCGATGCGGATGGTGATGGTGTTGCCCAGAAGGGTCCAGGTGAAGTTCACCTTGCCTTTGCTGCAGTGACGTTGGGCGTTGTCGAGCATCTCGATGGCGATCGAGCACAAGCGTTTCACGTTGCCCCGTTGCGGAACAGTGGTCATGGCCACCGCCTTCAACAGGTCGGTCAGCTGGATGCGGACCTCGCTGCTCAGCAGGCCTTCATAACGGGTGGTGTTGTTCTCCATGGTTCAGGCGGCATTACTTTGGTGTATCAACCCACGCAGGCTGAATCCGATCAACAGGACATCATCGGTCTGTTCCATTTCGTTCTTCCAGTTCTGAAATGTGGTGGAAACGTGTCGCAGGGAATTTTCCTGATCGAGGTCGGTAAGACCTTGAACGAGTTCGGTCAGACGTGCATAAGAGAACTTCTTCTTGCCGTTCTCCCCTCCGAACTGGTGGATGATCCCATCACTGAAGAGGTATGCCCGGTCGTTCGCACCTAGGAGGAAGCGACGTTCCGTGAACGTGGGCGGCCCATATCCGAAACGGTCGCCAATGGCACGCACATCACCCTTCACACGTGTCACCTCACCGGAGCGTTCGATGAGCAGGCTCATCTGAGCACCTGCGAAAGCGAGTTCACCTGTCGTCAGGTCGATGCGGCAAAGGCCGATGTCCATGCCATCCGATAGCCGCTCCCCTTCCTGGCCTCTCCCGATCGTCTGAAGTACACGGATGTGCAGTTCATGGAGCACCTCGTCCATGCCGATACCGGGTCGGGTGCGAATGATCTCGTTGAGGTTGTAATAGGCGATGAAGGAGAGCATGGCCGCTGGGACACCATGGCCGGTGCAATCCACCGCTGCGACATGGAGCTGATCACCGATGCGCAGCATGAAGGGCAGGTCACCGCTGACCAGGTCGCGTGGACGATAGAAGAGGAAGCTGTCTGGGAGCTGTGAGCGGAACTCGTCCGAGGTCGGCACGATGGTGCTTTGAATGGTACGGGCGTAGGTGATGCTGTCCGTCAGGTCAGCGTTCTTCGAAGCGAGCTCGTCGTTGATGGTGCCGATCTGATTCACCTGGTCCCGGATCAAGCGGTTCTTCTGGCGCATCTTGCGCATCACCGTGAAGGCCGCCACCGTGGCCAGGAGCATCAACAGAACACCGCCGATGGCAGCCCGGCTGATGATGCGGTCGCGTCGCTGCTCGGCCAGTTTCAACTTGCGATCGCTTTCCAGAAGGTCGTTCTGTTTGCGCAGCATCTCCAGCGCGTTCGAACGTTGTTTCTGTTCCAGCTCCAGTCGCGTCACGCGCAACATCTGAAGCGATTGCTGGCCTTCGAGTTGTTCGATGGTACGCGCGTTCCGTTCGGCATCAAGCGCTGTGCGGGCAATGGTCAGCTCTTGTTGGGCGCGTTCACGAGCGAGGGCTTCCTGCCGGATCAGGGATTCCTGCAGCTGCTTTTCGTAGCGCAGAATGTCCATCTCCTTGCTTTGGTTCTCGGCGTCCAGCAATACCTGCTGCATCATCATGCGGTCGCGCTTCTCCTTGTATACCATGTCCAGGATATCGCGTTCCTGTTTTTGGTGGAGCAGTACACGTTCCTCCTCGGCCCGGCGGTCACGGAGCGAGCGCTCCTCCCGTGCGGAGAGCAACTTGTTCAGTCGCTTCTCAAGTTGCTGTGCCTCTTCGTGGAAGTTGCGTTTGCGGGCCAGATGGAGAAGTACGTTCAGCGCTTCGACCTCCTGATCGATCCGACCAGATTGGTGGGCCAGAAGCTCGGCTTCGGTGGCCACTGCCCGGGCTTCAGAGAACTGCCCGTCCAACAGCGCGATGCTGGCCTTGAGCACCTTGCTTCTGATCAGCACCTCCCCGAGCTGGTGGCGTTCGGCGCGAAGCATCGCGTTCTCCACCACGCTCATGGCGGTCGTGTACTGACCAAGTTCGGCATAGGCAACGGCCGTGTTGATCAGCACACGTTCGTACAGGTCAGGCATGTCGTACAACCAAGTTGCCGCCTCGCGGAAGTGATCCAGTGCCTGCCCATGATCACTGAGCTTCAGATCCAGTTCGCCCAGGTTGTTCAGGACGATCCCGCGGTCGGTTCCTTCACCAGTCGTATGGCAAAGGACAAGCAGGTCCGTTGCACAGCGACGCGCATCCTGATACCGTCCTTCGCTGACCTCCAAGGCTGATAGTGCGGAGTATACCTTGAAGAGCACCTCCTGGTCTTTCCGTGCCTGTGCCCGTTCAATGATATCCTCATAGGCGGCACGTGCATGTGGGCCATCACCCAAGGTTTGTGAGCTCGTTGCCACGATCCAGAGTGCCTCTTCCTTGATCCCTGGGGCGATGCCTTGCAGGTCGATGACGAGCTCTGCATAGTCCAAGGCGCGCTGCGGAACGTTCGCCTTCAGGTATGACCGGGCCAGCCAGAGGGTGACCTCCCCGC
>JADZGG010000103.1 GCA_020854015.1 Flavobacteriales bacterium | reverse complement strand
TTGGATGATGGAACAGAGGTCGGTCTCTTAGATTCGCGGATCATGCAGAACATCTTCGAGCGCTCGGTCTGCGACGCGCACATCGCCCGCATCAATAAGCTCACCGCGACCACCAAGCCACAATGGGGCAAAATGAACGCCGCACAGATGCTCGCGCACTGCAGCAAGCCTTACGAGATGGTTTGCGACCCCACCTATTCCGCTGATCACAAGCGACCGAACGCTGTGGTCCGCTTTCTGCTGAAGCGATTTCTGAAACCGATCGTCGTGGGTCCGAAGCCTTACTCGAAGAACTCGCGCACGGCGCCCGACTTCATCGTTGCTGATGAACGTATACTGGAAGTGGAACGCAAGCGGATCATTGACCACATCAACCAAGTTCAGGCCTGGGGCGCCAAGCACTTCGATGAAAAGGACAACCACAGCTTCGGAGTGATGACGGCGCAGGAATGGAATAACCTGTTCGCGAAGCACATCGAGCATCACTTGACCCAGTTCGGGGTTTAGAAGAGCGAGCATCGGGCTTTCCGCTTCCTATTCTGGCCAATAAAGCGGGTAGCAGGAACCCTGATGCAATCGTGGGTCGGTCCTTAAGACTCTGAGCGCTCTTCAGCGGGAGACCCGTCGAAGGTCCAACTCTTCACAAAGGAAAACCGCAGCAAAGTGCACCCCAGAAAAGGGTACTGACCCTCGGTCGCCCACTGGATCATCGCATTTCACGTAAACCATCACATCCGGACCCGTTCACGACGATGTGCTTATCGCTCTGACCAGCGACGTAACAGTTCCTTCCGGTGCGTGCGCCCGACCGGCAGCACTCGATCGCCGAGTTGCAATTCGCGTTCACGAAGCGAAGTGATCAGGCGCAGATCAACGAGGTAGCTGCGATGCACACGCACAAGGTGCTGAGAACATAGACGTTCCTCAAGCGCGGACAAGGAGGAAGCGACCACGTAGCGTTTGTCTTCCGTGTATATGGTGCAGTAGTTGTCATCCGCCTCGACATAGTGGATCGCGTCGATCTGCAACTTGACCAAGGCGCCACGATCGCGCACCAGGAAAGTGCCCGGTGTTCGGGTGGTCCCGGTCCGGTGGTCCAGCCGGGCGAACACAATGGCCAACTGCGCTCTTAGGTCCTCCAGCTCGAACGGTTTGACGATATAGCCCTCAGGCCGAGTCTCCGAAGCCCGCTGCAAAGTGCTGTCATCGGCATGGGAGGTGACGAAGACGAAAGGCACGCCAATGTTCTGCAGCTCCTTTGCTATGGCTATGCCGTCAGGTCCAGCGTTCAACCGTATATCCAGAAGCACAAGGTCCGGCCGCTCGACCTGCACAGCATGCAAAGCGGTGCACGCATCGTGCGCACGGCCATGAACGAGATGACCCAGCTCGGACAGCATGCTGGCCAGGTCCTCCGCTATCAGCGGTTCATCTTCAACGATCAGAATAACCGCGTGGTGCGTGTTCATCCGGCCAGCTTGTAATTGCGGATAAGCATCCGCACGATCGTTCCCTGCTCATGGTCAACAGTATGGTCGGCCTTGAGCTTCTCAGCGAAAGTGCGCAGCATGCCGGTACCGAAACCGGTCGCCTCCGGTTGAACGGTCGTTCCCGACCCCAAGCCTATGCCATCATCACAGACCATCAAGTGCAAGCCATCGGTGAGCAAGTGCAAGCTCACTTGGATGGATCCCTTTCGTCCATCCGAGAATGCGTGCTTGAGCGCGTTGGTGATCAGCTCGTTGAGGATCAACCCGATAGGGATCGCAGTGTCAACATCCAAGTGGAGATGTGGAACGTCGACACGGACAGCGATACGCTGCGGATCCATGCCGTGGCTTTGAAGGAGGCCTCGCGCCAACTTCTCCACATAGCCGGACATGTCGATGCCACGGGGATCGTCGATCCTGTAGAGGTCCTGATGGATGAGGGACATGCTTCGTACACGGTCCTGACTATCCCGAACGGCCGCCTGAGCCGCTGGGTCCTGGATGTTCCGGCCTTGCATCCGCAACAAGCCGCCGATGATCTGCAGGTTGTTCTTCACACGGTGGTGCACTTCGCGCAGCAGCAGATCCTTGTCCTTCAAGGCCTGCTCGATCACACTGTTCTGTTTCTGAAGGAGTTGCGCGTGCGACCGTTCCCGGCGCTGGTTCCGCCAAAGCACAAGGCCGGCACCCAGAAGAAATACGACGGCGGCGCTCCCCAGACCCAACTGCAATCGTTGCCGGGCGATGACAGCGTTCCGGTGCTCCAATAGGGCATCCTTCCGAGCACTGTCATACCGTTCCTGCGCTGCGGCGATGATCGCTGCATTTCGCTGCGAGCGCAGCTTGTCATGCCAGAGCATATGGTCGCGCAAGTGCTGCAACGCCTGTTCCGGGTTTCCCATGGCCCTGTAGAGGTCGCTCAATGCCAAATGAGCTTCGCTGCGCTCGAGGTCGAATCCACCGGTTTCGGCAACATGCAAAGCAGCGTGCAAGGCGCTGTCCGCGCGCGCATACAGGCCCCGTTCTGTGTCATAGCGTCCAGTGCGCAACAAAATGCGCGTTCTCACAATGGCATCCGTTCCGATGTCCGTATCGGACAAGGCCGCGCGGTACAACGCGATGGCTCGGTCCACTTCACCCTGCTCCAGAAGCACACCGGCTTCAGTCGCCCGTGTTTCCGCAGCATGCATGGTCAGCCCGGTGGCCTCCAGGCCGATCGCAGCTCTTTCGTAGCAGGCTATCGCACTATCGCGCATGCCCAGAGCATCATAGGTATCGGCCAAACTGCTGAGCACGCCGGCGGCCCAGGTGCCCTGGCCGGTCGACCCGAACCCTTCGATCGACGCGACGTACTCGCGACGTGCCAATTCCCAGCGTCCTGCGCTGGCATGAACGGCCGCGATGTTGGCGCGGATCATCGGTATGGACCGTTGATCGTCCAGTCGCTCATACCACGTGAAAGCCTCGAGGAAGTGCGGCAGAGCATCCGCATCATGACCTTTGACCATATAGGCTTGACCCAGCATGCTTTCGGCCACAGCGCGGAACCGCTCATCCTTCACTGTGCGCGCTATGGCCTGATAAGCCTGTGCGTACGTCAAGGCAGTGTCCGGTCGGGCATGCACTTCGATCTGGAACAAGGCGTTGAGCACTGGGAGTCGGGACCCGTCATCCGGTAGCGTATGCAACACGCGCAAGAGGCTGTCCGCCTGAGCACAAGAGACATGCACGAAGTGCACCAGGAGGACTACTGAAAAGACACGCATGGACCCAAGTTCGTGCTCAGCAGGCACTTAACGATCACGGGAGCTGTTCACTGCGGGTATTGGTGGGCACGGACCCTCCGATGGTAAGCAAAACGCGATCGCGGTCATTTCCTGCACCCGTGTATTTCACCACTCCATCAAGGGTCACATCCTCCGGCCAGTAACCTGGCAGCGTCGCAGTTGGTGATACGCCGCCGATGCGCTGCAGTATGGGGTCGCGATCATTGTTCCCTCCAGTATACTTCACCTGATCATCCTGGAGCACGTTGCCCGTCCAAAGCACCTGTGCGGTCCCCACATCATGTCGTGCCTCTATTCCATAGGTGGCAGTACTTGAAAGGGACAGATCAATGGCGATGGCCGTACTGGTGAGGGCGATGGGAAATGCGGTCATCACCCCCAAATGGTTGCGATGGCGAAGAGCCACATGATACGAGCCGACCGGCTGACAGAAAGCCACAGGTGACACGCCGTCCTCGGCGACGACTTCTCCATCGCGCCGTAGCAGTGCGGCGCGCCGTCCCACCACAGAGTCATTGACCACCGCATCACGCAGTTCGACCATGACCCAGTCCACGACGGCACTGGACAGGGTCCACGTCAACACCAAAGGACTGGTGGCGGCAGGCTGATCCAACGTGAAGCCCATGGCGGTGTATGGTTCCTGCAGTGGCAGGAACCCCTGTGCCCGTAGCAGGTCGGACATCGGCAGGAAGTCAGCCGGTGTATGCGCACCTTCCAAGATGGCTTTGAGCGCCACTTTCACACCAATGCACTCGGGCTTGTTGTACTTCGCGGTGAAGGCATCCTGTCCACCGGCCGGTATGAGCAGACTGCTGTTGGGCCCGGGATCCATATCGATCGTCTGTCGGAATTCGCCGGCCAAGTGCATGGTACCACCTGGACCGATCGCCAAGGCATGGCCAATGTCGTTCTGCGCGCTACCGATGGTGTTGCCGAAGAGCAGAACACCGGCTGCGGTATACCCGATGAGGTAGGCATCACTTCCACCATTTGCCACCAAGTTGTTCGTCCCAGTACCAGGGTCGATGTCCATGGCACCTCCGAAGGAACCGGTTGCATGCACCAACCCTGATGCATCCACACGGACAGCCCGACCCTCGCAAATGAAGCCCGGCAGCAAAAAGGCCCACAAGAGGCCTCCGTTGGCATCAAGTTTCCAGAGGTAGGCGGGTTCGCTGAAGTTACCGACCAAGGTGAACACGCCTGCGCCCGGATCCATATCACTGCTGCTGGTGATCACCCCCGTATATATGGAAGCCCCGGTCCCATCCACAGCCACTGATCGAGCCCGCTCAAGACCGGTACCCCCAGCACGTCTCGCCCAGATCAAGGCGCCGCTTGTGCTCAGCTTACAAGCGAACACGTCTTGAGCACCGGCCGAGGTCAACGAGAACGTCCCGGAGCCGGGATCAAAATCCACCGTGTTGCGGAATTCCCCCGTCACATGCACCTCTCCGGAAGCGGACAAGGCAACGGAAAATCCATTGTCCTCTCCTGTGCCGCCAACGGCTGCTCCCCATAGGAACGCCCCGCTGGCGTCGACCTGCTGAACGAAGATGTCGTTGGAGCCATTGCCACCGGCCATGAACACACCAGCACCGGGATCAAGATCACTGGCCGCGCCGATGGAACCTGTGGTGTGTATGTTGCCCATTGCGTCCACTGCCACGGACGTACCAACATCATTGTTGTTGCCCCCGAAAATGTGCCCCCAGATGAATGATCCGTTCGGGTCCAACTTCAGCAGGAGCACATCGAATGTGGTGTTCGCCGATGTCACCAGGTGCGTTCCTGAACCCGGGTCCAGGTCCACCGTGCCGCTCACCTTGCCGGTCAAGATCACATTCCCTTGGGCATCGGTGGTCACACCCAGACCCTGGTCGGCACCGCCCGCACCAAGGCTGCGACCCCATTCGAACTGACCTGCAGCGTTCAGCTTTTGAACGTAGATGTCCGAACTTCCATTGCTCGTCACGAAGTTCGACCCAAGACCGGGATCCAGGTCAACAGTTAGGGTGAACGTGCCGACCGTGATCACGGACCCGGCGGCATCAACGGTCACCGCGAACGCGATCTCCTGTTGCGTTCCACTAACAGCTGTGGCCCACTCCAGACTTTGGGAGAACAGCTTGAGTGACGCGAGGCTGAATGATGCGAGCAAGAATGATGATCGGTGGCGCATGGTCGTGAATGGGATCTTACGGACATCGTAAGACCAAGCTACCGCGTGCGACCGATCATCGAGTTCCGGACCGGGCGAACGACATGGAGATCGTCGTGAACGACGGACAGGGTCAATAGGAGCATCTTCTTAATGAAAGGCTCGTTGCCCTTGGCCCCTCAGAACTGTGGCCTTAACGGGGCATTATCCAACACCTTCTCGATCTTGGCCAGTATCGCAGGAGTAAGCTTATCCTGCGCTTCCACCGCGCCCAAGTTCTCCTTTAGCTGTGCTTCCTTGCTAGCTCCGAGGATCACGGTGCTCACGTTCGGGTTCTTCAGGCACCAGGCCAGGGCCATCACCGGCAGTGAAAGGTCCAGGCCCTCAGCGACGGTCTTCAGCTTGTCCACCTTCTTCAGGCGGGCCTCCGTGAGCTCGCGCTCCCGAAGCCAATCGAGCCCTTCCATCGTGAGACGGGTGCCCTTGTTCGCCTTGGTATCGCGGTGCTTCCCGCTGAGGATGCCACTGGCCAAGGGGCTCCATACCGTGGTGCCCAAGCCCACACCCTTGTAGATCTGGCCGAACTCCACTTCCACCTTGTCGCGGTGGAACATGTTGTACTGCGGCTGCTCCATCACGGGCCCGATAAGGTGATGTTGTTGCGCGACCATGTGCGCCTCCATGATCTCTTGTGCGCTCCATTCGCTGGTACCCCAGTAGAGGATCTTGCCCTGCATGATCAGCTGGTGCATGGTCCACACCGTTTCCGCTATGGGGGTGTTCTTGTCCGGGCGGTGGCAGAAGTAAAGGTCGAGGTAGTCCACCTGCAGGCGTTTGAGCGCTTCGTGGCAGGCTTCCACCACATGCTTGCGGTGGAGCCCTACCTGTGTGGGGAGCTTGCCACCGGTGCCGAAGAAGACCTTGCTGCTCACGGTCCATGTGTCGCGGCTCCACTTCATTTTCTTCAGCACCTTGCCCATCACGCGCTCGCTTTCGCCGCGGGCGTAGATCTCGGCGTTGTCGAAGAAGTTGATGCCGTTGTCGTAGGCGGTCTTCATGAGCTTCTCCGCGATGGGATCGCCGATCTGCTTGCCGAAGGTGAGCCAGCTGCCGAGGGAGAGTTCAGAAACCTGGAGGCCGGAGGTGCCGAGGCGACGGTAGCGCATGGGGAAAGGGGAGAATTGGTGGGATCGCTGGTTTCATGTGCTCATGTGAGCATGTGCCCATGTGCGCAAGAAGGACGGTGGCGTGGTGCGGAGGTGCGCTGAACGCGCGTGCAAAGGTGCGGTGAAGGAATGCGATCGCCGACGACTTGTTCGGGGTGGGGCTTATCCACCGGTGTGGACAAGTTCCACAGGGATCACATCGGCTTCAATGGGGCTTCATACACACGGCGGAGCTTTGCGTTCAGCAACAGGAGAAGGGCATGCATTCGCGCGCGCACCGAACAACGGACACCGTCAGCCGCGGTTCCAGCACCCTGCGTTCATGCACCGCCCGGGAGGGCCAGGACAGGCCTTCGTAGGCCACGCAAGGTGCGCCTTGCGCACGTATCAGGAAGGGGCTCCGGGGACGGGGCCTTTTCCGTTCTGCTGCGGCCCGTTCAGTGATGCACCTGCACAGGCACCAGCTTGGCACCGCTTCGCACGAGGTAGCGGCCATCCTCCAACATGCCCAGGTCCATGGTCGCGTCATAGCCGACCTGCCCGCGCAACACCTCACGTCCGGCCGCATCGATCACCCGGCAGGGTCGGCCGGAGAAAGTGGATGGCAGGCGTACGGGACCGGTAGTGGGATTCGGGTAGGCGCTTGCCTCCTCTTCAGCGTTGGGCGAAGTGATGCCCGTGGCACTGTTGGAACGGTACAGGTGGAAGTAGCCGAACATGTAGAAGGTGCCGGTGGAATCGCAGAAAACACCCTGGATGGGTTCGTTCCCTGCGAAGCCCAGGCCATTGCTCGCGTTCTCCCAGGGGGCACCGCCGTTGTCCGTGCTGAACACGGTGATCTGCTTCGCTGTGACCCAGGTGTCGCTGTTCAACGAGGCGGCGACGTGCTGCAATTCGTGGTTCAATGTGGTGGGGATGCCTGTGTTCACAGCCTGCCACGTGTTGCCGCCATCCGCCGTGGTGATCACACGGTCCGCCCCTCCCACTGCGACGATGCGTTCGTTCATGCCGCGCGCGATGCCGAGACCATTGGTCACTTGCAAAGCGCCGGTGCTTATGGCGCTGAAACCGGTGCCGTCGAGGTTGCCGCGGTACATGGCGCTGAGCTGCACCGCCCAGATGTTGGTGGTGGTGACGGCCATGGACGTGAGGAAGGTGTTGGCGCCAACGATGCTGGTCCATGTCTGCCCGTCGTCGGTGCTGCGCAGGATCCCTTCGCCGTACAGGTACACATCGCCGTTGGGCCCGCTGCTGAAACCCATGAAGTAGCGGCTGGCCGGGATGCCGTTGGCCGTGCCGAGGATGGTGAAGGTGTCGCCACCGTCGGTACTACGCCACCCGTTGTAAGTGCTCCCTCCATTGGCGCTGCCCCACACAAGGATGGTGGCGGCGTTGGTGATGTGCAGGCGTGTGTCGCTGAGGAAGGTGCCGTTCGGTCCGCCGGTGCCAGTGTGGTTCTGCCAGGTCTGGCCCTGATCGGTGCTCATCCGCACCTGCGCTGGGTTGGTGTTCATCAGCGTCACCAGTTCGCCATACGGCCCCATGGTCAAGGTGGTCAACGTGTTCACGGGCATGGTGCAGGGGACCCAGGTGAGTTGGGCCTGTGCGGTCGAGAGGGTTGCAAAGAACAGGGCGAAGGTGAGGGCGTGGCGCATGGGGCGAAGGATGTTCGTGCTGCAAAAGTGCAACTCGCCTACCGCACCGGGCGTGGCGATTCATCCACAACGAACCAGCACCTTTGCAGGGTATAACCGTTCAACCATGAGCGCCATCGATAGCAACAAGGCCCCCGAGCCTGTCGGCCACTACCCCCATGCCCGCCGCGTTGGCGACCTGTTGTTCCTGAGCGGCGTGGGTCCACGTGAGCGCGGCACCAAGAAGATCCCCGGCGTGGAACTGGATGCCGATGGTCGCATTGCGAGCTACGACATCGAAACGCAGGTGCGCAGCGTGTTCCAGAACGTGCGCTGGATCCTGGAGGACGCTGGCAGCGGCTGGGACAAGATCGTCGACGTCACCGTCTTTCTCACCAACATGAAGGACGACTTCCCCACCTACAACCGGCTGTGGAAGGAGTACTTCGAGCAGGACCCGCCGAGCCGAACCACCTTGGAGATCAATTGTCTGCCCACGCCGATCGCGATAGAGCTGAAGGTTATCGCGACGGTGTGAGACGATGGGGCTTGAAATGCTCGGCGTTCTCATCGGATTGGGGATATGGCTGGCCCTGATCTATGTCCTTTCCAGGATCGCCCTTTTCTTACTCCTCCGGGAGCTGCCGGTCGCAGACCATAACGCTAGGACGATCGCAAAGCACTGGAGCGCCATTGGTGCCATTCCACTTTCAGGCTGGGTCTTACTTGCGCTGGTCACTGGACCGACCTATCCACTGGTCATCGGTGGCACAGCCGCGTTGATCAGCGTTCTAGCCCCTGTCGTAATGACTTCCTCCATAAAGGCACCTGCGGAACGCTATACGCAAAGCAAGTGGGGACGATACGTTACTGTCAGCTTGGTGCTTGTTCTTCTCGCCATTGTCCTGGCATCGTTGACATTGCGGCTGTTGTTCACTGTACTGCACGATGATTGACCGCGACCGCTGATGGGCTCAGCCAGTATCCACACTATCATCCTCGGAGCCGGGTTCCTGCTCGGAGCTTGCACAGGCACCCGCCAGACCGATCATGGTAGCAAGAACGACCAGGGCCGATCGTTGACCGGTATTCTCCACCTGCACGCCACTTACACCGCGCCCTACTGCGGTGGCGCGGATCCGGGCCCTGACGGAATGCCGCGGCCACAGCCCTGGCAGGGCACCATGTACCTGCGCCGCGCCTTACCGGACAGCACCGGCCTGTTCGCCATGAACGACCTGAACGCGCCGATCCATGACACTGTGCGGACCGACCCCATGGGCAACGGCCATCTGGTGTTGCCGGCCGGTGCCTATCTGCTGCTGGACAAGGACCACGTTGATGACGTGCGTTACCGGCAGCTGTTGAAGGACCACGCGAAGCCAGCCCTGTACACCGGACCCATCGACAAGGATTGCCTGGACCGCTGGCTCCACGGCCCCTTCGGCGTGATCACGATCACTGGTGGCGACACGACCCGCGTGGACCTGCCCTTGTTCGACCAGTGTCCGTGGTACAGCACGCCGTGCGTTCACTACAACGGCCCGTTGCCGCCGTAGGCCGTTCGTTCAGCGCCCGTAGTAGAACACGATACTTGCCTTGGCCAGCATCTGGCTGTTCAGCGTGTAGCCCACCACCGCAGGAGTCGCGCTCGCATCGAGGCCGAGCTTGTCGGTCTTCAAGGCGTACACGGTAACGATGTACTGGTGCGGACCATGACCCGGCGGCGGGCAGGGACCACCGTAGCCAGGACCACCGAAGTCCGTGCGGCTCTGGACAGCGCCCGCAGGCATTCCGGGTTTCCCGGGTGTTCCTGCGCCGCTCGGCAGCTCCTTCGTGTCAACGGGAAGATCGAAGGCGAGCCAATGCCACCAGCCACTTCCGGTGGGTGCGTCGGGGTCGTATACCGTGATGGCGTAGCTCTTCGTTCCCTCCGGCGCGTTGGCCCAGCTGAGCTGCGGACTGATGTTCTCACCTGTGCAACCAAAGCTGTTGAACACCTGGCGCATGGTGGCCTGTCCACCCACATCGTTGCTGGTGAGGGTGAAGGTGGCGGGACTCTGAGCGCTCATGTTGAGCGAGAGCACCAACGCAGGAAGAAGGAAAAGATGGGTTCGCATGGCGAAAGGTAGCATGGCCGTGACCGAACAGTTCACGTACCAAAGACCATCCCACCCAGCAGCGTCCACAAGGTCATCAGCAGCACCACACCGACCACATCCATCCATACACCGGCCTTCGCCATCTGCTTCACACTGAGGTGGCCGCTGGCGAACACGATGGCCTGCATGGGGCTGGCTATGGGCAACATGAAACCACAGCTGGCTGCAATTGTTGCGGGGATCATCACCATCAACGGGGCCATGCCCCACGCCTCGGCCGTGCGCGCAAGGATGGGCAATACCAAGCTGGCCACGGCCGTGTTCGAACCCAGCTCGCTGAGCAAGGTGACCCCCGTGGCAATGGCACCGACCTGCAGCACATCCGACCCGGTCCGCCAACCGACCAGCGCCTTGCCCAAAGTGGTGCTCAAGCCGCTCGCATCGATGCCGCCCGCGATCGCGAATCCGCTGCCGATCAAGAGCACAACGCCCCAAGGGATGCGTTGCTGCGCAAAATCCCAATCGAGCAAAGCCCGCTTCTCCCCTTTCGAGGGGAGCAGGAAAAGCACGAGCCCACCGAGCATGCCCACAGCGGGATCGCCCATGCGCTGCAGTCCGAGCCAACCGCGCCAACCATGCAGGGCGAAGGCTTCACTGAACACGATGTCATCACCCGTCATCCAAAGCAATGCGGTGCATGCGAACACCAGGCCAGCAAGCCGTTCGTCCCGAGAGGGCGGGCCAAGGTCCTTCAACTGCGCGCGCAGCGCGTGCCGCTCAATGGCCGCCGCATCGGGCAGACGGAAAAGGACACGTGTGAGCAGCAGCCAGGTGATCCCGAGAAAGAGGAAGGCGTAGGGCACGCCGAACAGCATCCATTGGCCGAAACCGAGCGTCGGTTCAGCTGGGAACTCCTGCTTCCACATCGCCATCATCACCAGGTTGGGCGGTGTGCCCACCGGCGTGGCCATGCCACCAATGGTGGCGCCGTAGCTCACCGCCAACGCCAGCACCGCACCGAGCCCCAGCTCCGAACCTGTGGTGCGCAGCAAGCTCAGCGCGATCGGTAACATCACCAATACGGCCGCTGTGCTGTTGATCCACATGCTCAGGGCGCCGCTCGCCAACAAGGTGCCGAGCACCAAGCGCGGTGGCGAAGCCCCGATGCGGCTCACGGTCCACAGTGCGAAGCGGTTGTGCAAGCCGCTGCGTTCCACACCCAAGGCCAACAGAAAACCACCGATGAACAGAAAGATGATGTCGCGCCCATAGTGCGCGGCCGTGGCCGACAGGTCCTGGATGCCGAGCAGGGGGAAGAGCACCAAGGGCAGCAATGCGGTGACCGGGATCGGCACGCACTCGCTGATCCACCACACCGCCATCCACAGCACCGTACCCGCCATGGCCGCAGGCGCATCACCGATGTAGCGCAGGCCTGCAAAGGCGATCAAGCCCAGGAGCGGACCCAGCAGACGGAAGACAAGTGCGCGCAACGTGAAGGATCGTAGGGACGGAAAGATAGCAGCGACCACAATGATCCTTCCGAAGCCGGTCGGACAGCATGCACACTGCCGAACTTCGCCGCTCCAAATGTCCCTGAACCCATCACCCGGTCGCCGCCGATGGCGCATTGCACGTCGCGTGCTCCTCGGCGTGCTCGTGCTGGCGGTGCTCGCGACCATCGCCCTAGGCGTCTGGTACCGCTCCAACGGACAGCAGTGGCTGGACCGCACTGTGCGTGAGCGCATCGATGATGTGGTGGAACGCGCCTGCGTAGAGGGTTACACGTTCACGATCGGGCGATTGGAGACCGATGCACGGAACGGAGACCTCATCGTCACCGGTGCCCGGCTCTCCTTCGACAGCACCTTGATGGACAGCTTGAAGTTCGGCAAGCTCGACTACCTGTTCGCTGCTCAGGCCGACCGCATCGCCTTGCGTGGGCTCAGCTTCTGGCGTCTACTGCTGTACCGAGAGTTCAAGGCCGATGCGATCGAACTCGTGTCACCGGACCTGCGCTACATCATGGGCGGTGCACGCCTCGACATGGCAGACCCTTTTCGCCGCATTGACGGTGGGGGTGGCGTCCGTATCGGTTTGCTTGCTGTGGACACCTTACTGGTCCGTCGAGCTGCCTGCACCGTGGAGGACCTCGGCGACCGTCTGCCACGCCTGGACCTTGCTGGGCTCGAGGTCACCGCCACACAGCTACGCCTTGCCGTGGGCAAGCATCAGCAACATGTATGGGTGAGCACCGAAGAGGCCATGTTCGACCTCGACAGTTTGGGGACCACCCTACCCGATGGCGCACACCTGCATTGCGGTCGCATCACAATGGACCGCCGCTCGCGCACCGGCAACATCCACGACCTGCGCCTGGAACCTGCACCGCATGATCTCGACACCAGCGCCACCGACCGAGTGCGACGCACCGTGCTCGCGTTGCACGTGAACAACATCGCGTTCAATGGCATGGATGTGGACCGCTTGATCACCCACCAGGCATTGAGCATGCGGACCCTGCTGGTGGACAGTGCGCAATTGGACGCCTCGCTGGACAAGACCCTTCCCGATATCCCCCCGCAACCGCGCGCCCTTCCACCGGCCGCCTTGCTGGCCCTGCGCTTCGCTGTGGAAGTGGATACGCTCGCCGTGAGAGAGGTGAACATACACTACCATGAACGCGATGCCACCACCGGGCGCTGGGGGCAGCTGCCGTTCACACACATGCAGGCCCGCTTCGCCCATGTGTCCAACTCCGTCGACCCACGCGCAACGCCCGTTCCCCTCACCGGCAACTTCAGCGGTGTGCTCTTCGACAGTTCGGCGTTCAGCGGCACTTATGATGCGGAGCTGAGCGGATCACAACGCTTCACCTTCACAGCACAGGTGCGTGAGCTGCCCTGCCTGCAACTGGACCAGGCCACACGACCGCTGTTGCGCATGGTGGTGGAGGATGGGCAACTGCACCTGCTCGACCTGCGGATGGTGGGTGATGAGCGCCGCGCGAAAGGCACCGTGGCCATGCGCATGAGCGACCTACGGGTGCGCGTGGAACCTGGCACTCCGGCGAACGAACGCCACAGCATGTTCGGCGCCCTGCTGGAAACCATGCTCGCGGAAGAGTACGGCGGTGGCCTCGATATGGACCGTCGGAAGAGCTACCAGGTGGACCGCGATACCGAGCGCGGCGTGTTCTCCTACATCTGGCATGTGCTGCGTGAAGGGATCGCCCGCAACCTGTTGCCGGAGGCCATGGGCCGCGTGAAAGGCATGATCCGCATGGACAAGGCCAAGCTGCGCGCTACACGGACCGAACGACGCGCACGCAAGCGGACCCTGAAGTGAGGGCAGCTCAGTATGAACTGGGCATCAAGGCGTCCACACAGATGATGATGTCCGCCTTGTCAATGTGCTCCTTCGACAGTGCGCCCAAGTCCTCCTGCGATACTGTGGCGATCGTGACCTGCTTCAGCTCCGGTCGGGCACGCCTAAGGTACCAACCGATGGCTTCGTGGAAGTCCGAGTGGTAGCTGCCATTGAAGTGGAGGAAGCGTCCACCTGGCTTCGTGTTGGCCGCGATGAAGTGCGCCATGGTGGCATCCTTCAGCGCTTGCGCTTTCACCGTGTTGGGACCGCCGTGATCACCCATCATGGTCAGCATCTTCACATAGCCGGGAAGCTCCGGATCGAAGGCGATCGGCAGCGGTGCGATCCAACCGCGTTCGTTGAGCGGCACCGTGTCGAGCGCTTCGAAGCCGCCCTTGCTGACCGCTCGGGCATAACGGCGCGGCACGTTCGAGGCCACAACGGGTATCCCCTTCTCCTTCGCGAATTCGAGCAAAGGCGCATAATCGGTCTTGTGGTTGGGCCATAAGCTGGCCAGCGTATCCAAGCCTTCCGCATCGACCTCATTGCGCAGGTATCGGTCCACTGCACGTTGGTCATCCGCTTCGACCATTTCGGTACCGACCACCAAAGGCCCCTTCGCAGCCAGTTCCCGCATCACCACCATCTCCAGCCAATGTGCTATCGGGTTGTTATGCAATTCACCGAAGAGGATCACCTCGCCATCGCTGACGATCCGGACCATCTGCTTCTCCGTGAGCTTCTTTCCCGTGCCGTCGAAAAGCGTGTATGCCGGTCGCACCTGTGCTTGGGCGAACGCGGCGAGCATCACGCAAAGGAGCACCAGCGCCTTGCGTTCGAAACGTGAATGACCATGCATCAGCTAACGTAGGATGGAGAGTGGGACGGGGGGCGAATGAACACTAGGCTGGCAGCAGTCGCTTCAGGACGGCGGCCCAATCAGGGTATCGTGTGGTGCCGAACTGGATCCACTCGCCTTCGAAGGGCAGTGCACCGTTGTTGGGATGCGCATCGATCAGGAAGTCACCCTTGTTGAGGTGCTTGGTGGGCGAGATGATCAAGCGCTTGTAGCCGACATCACCGAGGTGCTGTTGCACCCAATCCAACTTGTGCTGCCAGGCACCGGGGTTCTTCCAGGGCGCAGTGCTCAGGATGTACGTATGGTATGCACTGCTCAGCTGGCGGAAGGCATCGAGCGCACCAGGCATCGGCTTCAGGCCTTCGAAGATCCCGGGTATCTCGTCGGGATTCGCGGCAAATTCCGACCGGACCGACCGGGGCACGTGTTCAATGGCATGGGCCAGGTCGGCGAGCACGTCGTCCATGGCGATGTAGAGGATCTTCTTCATGGTTGGGGGATGCGATCGGGTGAAGTTCGGTGTTGTCCGCTTCAGAATGAAACGTCGAATGCGATGGGCGCGGCGAAGGTCGAGCATCACGGGCGCGGCGAACTGATCTTCATCAGGCAGTGCGTGGGTAGCTGATGCGCTTCGCCCCCCCATGCGAGCAACCTGACGCAGGCTACATCCGTCATCCCCACAGCAAAGACCACCCATGAAGCACGCTCTCCTCTTCCCCGCCCTCCTCGCCCTCTCCTCGACCACGCTGGCTCAAGTGCCCATCATCGACTATGGTTTTCTGGTCGACGATCCAGCCGTGGTGGTGAACAATGTCCTGGTGCAACCTGACGGCAAGATCCTCGTCGGCGGTTTCTTCCAGAACTACGCGGGCAGCGGACACGACCACCTGGTGCGGCTGAACAACGACGGCACCATCGACCCCACGTTCAACCCCAACGGTGCGGGGCCTGGCAATGCGGTGGAGGACATGGTGCTCATGCCGGACGGACGCATCCTCATTGCCGGTAATTTCCTCACCTACAACGGCGGCACCAGCTACTTCATCGCCCGTTTGCTGGCCGATGGCACATTGGACAACACGTTCACCGTGCAGCCCAACTCCATCAACGGAGCCGTCTGGGCCATTGAGCTCCACGACAACCACAAGGTGCTGGCCGGTGGCGAGTTCTTCATCTGCAGTGGTGAGAGCCGCCCGCACATCGTTCAGTTCAACGACAATGGCTCGGTCGACAGCACCTTCGTCGTGGGTACCGGCTTCGATCACAACGTACACGATATCCTGGTGCTGCCGGACATGCGTGTGGTGGTGGGCGGACAGTTCACCATGTACAACGGCAGCCCCAGCGGACACATCGCCCTACTTAGCCCTCAAGGCCCTATCGACCCCTCGATGGACAACGATCCGGGCTTGGTCGGTGGAGGTGGCATCGTACGCTCGCTTGCACGCCAGCCCGATGGCAAGATCCTGGCAGGGGGTTACTTCCAATACCACGACGGACAAGCCCGCAGCGCGGTGGAACGGCTGAACCTGGACGGCACGCACGACCCCGGCTTCACCTCACCCTTGTACGCGTACTCAGTGGTCCGAGCCCTCGCAGTTCAGGCCGATGGCAAGATCCTGGTGGGTGGCGAGTTCACCGCAACGGAGTATGCCAACATGGTACCCGGCCCCGAACGCCTGGTGCGCGTGCTGCCCGACGGTACGCGTGACGCGGGCTTCGGCATCGGTCTCGGCGTCGGTCCCGGCACACAGACCACCGGCTATGTGCATACGCTCGCGGTACAGCCGGACAGCAAGATCCTAGTCGGCGGCCATTTCGAAACGGTGGATACGGAAACGCAATTCCACCAGATCGTGCGCTTGTTGGATGGCAACGCCAATGGCCTGGAGGAGATGAATGATGCAAGCACTTTGAGCGTGCTACAGGACCCGAACACCGGTGGCTTGTTCCTGCAGACCACGTTCGGCGGCACGGGCGATGCCGTGTTGCAATTGCATGGACCCAATGGTCAGCTTGTGCACACCGAACGTTTGCGTCTGAACGAGGCGGCGCTCATCCCACTTCAAGTGGCTCTGCATAGCGGCCTGTACCTCGTGAGCCTTACGCAGGGAGATCAGCGCGTTACAGCGAAGGTGATCCTGGAATGACGGTCCGAGTTCGGTCCTGATCCGCGGTGGGTCGAGAGGGCGAACACGCAGGGCGATCGGGTTGACGACTAGGGCTTCGAGCCGCATGTGGTCACCCAAGCCGCATATTGCTCCTCCGTCAGGATGTTCTTCACCTCCGAGAGTACCGTGCTACCGTCGGCGTTGCTGATGGCACCATCTTCCTTCTTCGCACCGGTGGCCTCGCATTCCTCCCGGCAGGCTTCCTGCACGTAGCCCATCCGGCGCAGTTGGTCCGAGGTCAATTTCAACGTGGCCCACGTGTCGGCAGGTGTTCGCAACAGGCACTGCTGAAGTTGCGCTGGGCTCGGCTCGGACACCGGCACTTGTGCAGTGGCCGAAACGCTCAACAACACGGCCGATATCCATAGGAGGGGTTCGCGCATCCGCATGGAACAGGGGTCAACGTTGATGGAAAGGTACGACGCCATGCAGGCGTGCCGATGATGAGCGTGCAGCCTGCGCTTGGGGCATGGGCCGGTCCCTGACGGCAATGGCCCCCCCCTTAATGGTACCGCACCTTCACGGCCGCATTGCGGTCAGTGGCGGTCTTCACCAACAGGCGCACGCGGCCATGACCCGTGCGGATGTATGCACGCGCTGTGTTCGGCGGCACACGGCCCAGGTTATGCGCCACCACCAGCACGGTATTGTCGCCCCAGTTCAGAGGCAGGTAGATGCGGTGGTGCTTCGGGCTGAGCTCGTAGTGGTCCAATACCACCTGACCGTTCAGGAGCACACTGATCGTATCACCGTCGTGCTCGGCATCATCCCACAACACCAGCGGCACACCGCTGCGACGCGTGGAGAGCGTAACCAACGTGTCGGTGGTGCGGTCATCGTATTGTGTGGAGGACCATGGACCTTGTGGAACGCGCTTGGGCATGCCGAAGTGGTAGCGGTATATGAAGGCCATCTGGTCCTGTGAACCACTGAAGGTCGCGGCGCCGGCCGGGCTCGTTACGGTGCTGGTGAAAGCCGGTGTGCGGTCCAAGTGGTGCACCCATCGCACAGCGAATTCGTGACGGTCCAGCACATCATCGTAGTACCACAGGCCCAGCTCGGGTGCGATGAACGCCCGTGTCAGCGCATCGAAACGGGTCGTGGTGTGGTATTGATCATCGTCCCGGCTCTTCTCACCACCGCTTTGGAAGTCCCAGCCGGCCGCCATGGAGATCTTCAGCTCCCCTTCATCCCAATTCAGCCAAGGCAGCAGCCGCCAGGCCCGGAATTCCGTGCGGAGGTTCGGAAGGAAGACGGGGAAGCACACAGTATCCACCCACAACATGTTGCTCTGGTAGGAAAAGTCGCCTTGTACATCAAACCCCCATCGATCGTGCACGGTGAAGGAAGCGCCCGTTCCGACCTCGAATCCGAACCAGGGAACGCCGGCGGCATGGTCAAGTTCATTGGATACGAGCTTGGGCCCTTGGAAGGTGAGCGCGCCGTGGGCGATGATGCGTGGCTCCACCGCCCGCTCCTGGATCGGCCAGCGCCAACGAGGCAACTGGGTGGTCCCCTGGGCGCAAAGCACGGTGGCAGAGCATAGGGTGAGCAGCAGATGGATCCCGTGCAGTGTCCGAGGCATGCTCGCGGCCGGCAAAGACCGTACCGACCGTCGTTCGCTCCATGGCGGCCCCGTCGTCTTCGTGTTGCAACTTCGCACCATGCTCACCGCCACCGACATCGCCTGGCACATGCGCTTGTTCGCCGCGGGCCTGCGCCATGAGTGGATCACACCCAACGCGCTGCTCTATGCATGGGAGAGCGACCTGCTCACCGTAACACCCGAAGGTCATGTGTGCGAAGTGGAGATCAAATGCAGCCGCGCCGACCTGAAGCAGGACCTGCGCAAGCCCAAGCACAGCCAGGGCATGCTCATGAACGGCTCCTTCTTCGTGAAGACGAGCGGCCGTTCGCTCACGCCGAACGAAGCGCATGAGCACAGGCGCCGACAACAGGGGGCTCAGCTCTGCCGGCGACCGAACTACTTCTGCTTCGCCATGCCCTGCGCCGTGTACCGCACGGAGCCGCGCATCGCCATACCAACCTATGCCGGTGTGTACACGGTGGATGAGGAAGGCCGCGTGTTCGAGGAGCGGCGACCGATCCAGTTGCATACCGAACGCATCGCCCAGGAGGACCTACTGGCCTTGGCGCGTAAGATGCATCACCGCTATTGGGAGGAGTTGCGGAGGATGCGGCATGCGCCCGGATCGTTCGTGGAGGAGTGAGTGTTCGAGCAAAGCGTTGGTGAAGGGAACGAGGCCGAGCTGCACGGGTCTTCAATTGAACCACACCGCATACCCTTTGCGCCGCAGCTCCAACGCGAGGCCCTTCTCCACTTCCAAGGCTTCTGCACGGCTCAACGGGCCGATGTGCTGGTAGAGGCTGGGCCTCAGGTAGCGACCGTACTTCTCCACGATGGCAGCGGACAGCTTCTGCCCTTTTGCGTTGCGGTGGCCGGTCCTGTGTTGCTGGAACCGCTCCTGCGGGCTCTTGCTCGTCTGCCCGACATAGAGGCATTCCAGCACACCGTTGTACTGGGGATTCGCTTCGCGGAACTTCCGATCCTCGGTGAAGACCTTCCGGCTCAGCTCGATCACATAGACGGTGTAAACGGTGGGCATGGGGAAGGGGCCGAATGGTCAGATCGCCCCGCAGATCGTTCAATTCCGTTGTTCCAAGGGAGGCATGTGCCAGGAACCATCGATCAAGGCCGGACCCGGACCGTAGGTGCGGAACACCAGCCAGAACTCGCCTTCGGGTGCGGGCAACCAGTTCGTCTCTTTGCCTTTGCCGGGCGACGCATGCTGGATGTACAAGGTCAATCCGCCATCCTTGTCCAGCGTGTAGGGCTTGGCCAACGAACCGATGGCCCACCGATCAATGGGGTTCTTCACCAGGTTGTTGGTGAGGTCATACATGGTCAGGGACCAGAAGTAGCGCACATCCGGCAAGGCGCCAGGTGCGAAGTGAAGTGTGTACGCTTTCGCTCCGTTCAACGGAAGACCCTCCTTGTCCGCATGCGTGTTGAAGTACATGGCTTCCTCCGGATCGTGTGACAGGATGCCACCCAGACATTGCAGGACAAGGGTATTGAGGTCGTTGTTGATCATGGCGCGGCCCATGGTGGGTGGAGGAACGCTCCAGCCGTTCACCTTCGGTATGCCTCCACCGGTGGTGAGGATGGCCTCCATGCGCGCCATACCATCCTTGGCCGCACGCGCAAGGCCTCGCTTGGTGGCCTCATCCAGCGCGTCCACGTTGATGCCCGGGCCCACACCGATCGTCTTGAACATGTCCACAAGCGCGGCATGCTGCGCCAGGGGTGGATCCTGGACCATCGCCCGGTTGATGGTGCGCCAATCAGCGAGCGGGTCCGTACGCGGATCGAAGGGCGGTGGTGCATTGCGGTCCTCGGGAACCACGACCTCGCTCCTACCCCATTGAGAGAGCGGGGTCAACTTGTAAGTGTCCTGCACCTTGTGCGCAGCGGGCAGATCAGCGGCGCCCTTCAACGCCGTGCGCCCGAAGATGAGGACGTGGCCTGTGGGTGACGCTTCCAGGCGTGTGACGCCCTCGGGCAGGATGCCCTTCCAGTCGGGTCCGGTGATGGCGAAATGACCTGCCTTGGGCCCCGTGGTGCGCAGTCCCACATAGGCGAAATTGTCCGACGTGAACGATGCGATCTGGAACGTGAAGAAGCGGTCCGCGATATCACCATGGCTTAAGATCACGGGCTCCTTGCTCACATCCAGCCAGGCCACCGAGTAGAGGTTGTCGTTGTTGGGCGCTCCGCCATCCCGGTAGTCGGAGGTGATGATGTCGCGGGCATGCCACCATTGGTTGTAAGCCATGCGCGGCGATGTGGGGTTCTTCGGCGGCATCACCATCCATGCATAACGCAACTTGGTGAGGTACAACCAAGGGAAGCTGAACTGGTAGGCCTGAAGGCCCAGTGTGTAAGCCTGGTCCTCTTTCCATTGGTCGACCTTCGCCTGTTCCTGTGCCATGGCCGGACATTGGCACAGCAGGGTCGAACCGCAGATCAAGGCAAGTATGTTGTTCCTCATGTTCGGCTTCGTTCGTTCGATCGTGAATGCCCTCCTTCCCGGAGCTGGACAAGGATGGTGCTGGCGAAAATAGCCGCGCGGTCCTCATCGCACCCATGCCGGTCGCACGCACGGACTCGTCCACATC
>JADZGG010000102.1 GCA_020854015.1 Flavobacteriales bacterium | reverse complement strand
GCGCTGGACGCGCTTCTCGAAGGCCGTGGCGATGCCATCACCCTCATGCTCGCCTTGGAGGTCCCGCAGGAAGAGCTGGTGAAACGTCTGCTCGGCAGGGGCTTGACGTCGGGCCGACCCGATGACCAGAACGAGACCGTGATCAGCAAGCGGATAAGCGAGTACGAGCAGAAGACCGCGCCGCTCAAAGAGTATTACCAGGCCCAGGGCAAGTTCAAAGGCATCAACGGGATCGGGTCCATCGACCAGATCACCTCACGCCTCATCGTGGCCATCGCCCGTTAAGCAGACCCTTCCGTGAGCGGCTCTCCCAACTTCATCGACCTCATCCGCATCAATTGCCGCAGTGGCAAGGGAGGGGCGGGAAGCCGCCACCTGAGAAGGGAGAAGTACATGCCCAAGGGCGGCCCCGACGGTGGCGACGGCGGCAAGGGCGGCGACGTGATCGTGCGCGGCAACTCGAACATGTGGACGCTGTTGCACCTCCGCTACACCAAGCACCTGATCGCTGGTGATGGCGAGGTGGGCGGCTCTAACCAACGCAGTGGCCATGCCGGTAAGGACGTGTTCATCGAAGTGCCGCTAGGCACCATCATCCGCGATGAAGAGACCGATGAAGTGATCTGTGAGGTGACGGCGCACGGCGAAGAACATAAGGTGCTACCAGGTGGTCGCGGAGGGCAGGGCAACCAGCACTTCGCCACGGCCACGCGCCAGACCCCGCGCTTCGCGCAGCCCGGAGAACCCGGACTCGACAAGTGGGTGAAGCTCGAACTGAAGATCCTGGCCGACGTCGGTCTCGTAGGCTTCCCGAACGCCGGCAAGAGCACCCTGCTCTCCGTGGTGAGCGCCGCGAAGCCCAAGATCGCCGACTACCCCTTCACCACCCTGGTGCCCAACATCGGCATCGTGTCCTATCGCGAGGACCACAGTTTCGTGATGGCCGACATCCCTGGGATCATCGAGGGTGCTTCGGAAGGCAAAGGTCTCGGCCTGCGCTTCCTCCGTCACATCGAGCGCAACAGCGTGCTGCTGTTCATGGTGCCGGCCGACAGCAACGACATCAAGAAGGAGTACAAGATCCTCCTGAACGAGTTGGAAGAGTTCAGCCCTGAACTGCTTCACAAGGACCGCGTGCTCGCCATCACCAAGTGCGATATGCTCGATGCCGAGCTGATGAAGGCCGTGAAGAAAGAGCTGCCCAAGGGCATCGACTGCGTGATGATCAGCTCGATCACGGGCCTCGGTCTCGATCCGTTGAAGGACCTGCTCTGGCGTAAGCTGCACTGACCATGGCTCTGCTGGACCGCCTCATCGCTGCGGACCAGGCCGCGTTCCTGACGGTGAACGGTGCGCACACCGAAAGCCTTGATGTGCTGATGACCACGGTGAGCGACCTGCGCATCTGGTTCCCGCTCTACATCCTCTTCCTGGTGCTGATCAAGCTGCGCTGGAACTGGCGCGGCCTCTGGATCGCTCTGCCGCTGATCGCGTTGATGATCGTGTGCAGCGACAGTGGTTCCGTGATGCTCTTCAAGAACACCGTGCAACGGCTGCGTCCCTGTTACGAACCTCTGCTGGCGGGTCTGGTGCACTTGGTGCCTGAAGGCTGCGGCGGTCAGTTCGGCTTCGTGTCCTCGCACGCGGCGAACCACTTCGCCATCGCGGCGCTCATGATCGGCATGCTGCAACGGAGGCCTCGGTGGACCGTGGCGGCGCTGCTGACCTGGGCCGCGCTGATCGCATATAGCCGCGTGTATCTCGGTGTCCACTCTCCGGGGGATGTGCTGGTGGGGGGGATCTACGGCTTTGCGGTAGGCATGCTTTTCTTCGTCCTCTTCCGTTCCATCCACCAACGCTTCATTTCGGCATGAACCCTTGGCTGGCGGTGTTCCTCGGTGGTGGTGCAGGCAGCGTGTTGCGCTTCGCCATTTCGCAATTGTTCCAGCGCGTCGAGATGAAGGGTCATTTCCCTTGGTCTACGCTCACAACGAACCTCTTGGCGACGGCTTTCCTTGCCTGGCTTGTGCTTCGCTTTGAGGTCCACCTGCCGGGCAAGGAGCAATGGCGCGCCTTGTTGGCCATCGGCTTCTGCGGCGGCTTCAGCACCCTCAGCACGTTCAGCTACGAGAATTATGTCCTGTTCCGTGATGGCATGCCCGGGTTCGCGGTGCTCAATATTCTGGTGAGCGTAGGCGCTGGTATCGCACTGTTCCACCTCTTCGCACGTTCCGCATGAACACATCACTTCCGTTCCTTCAGTGTCTCTCGAAAAGAACCCTGAGGAACACCGCGGTTTGCTCCGCTTTCTTAGCAGGTATAGCGCTTCACGCTCAGAACCAACAGCCCACCTGGCAGGATCCCCCGAAGCTTGTGGTCGGCATCGTGGTCGATCAGATGCGGACGGACTACATCTACCGGTATTGGAACAATTTCGGCGAGGGCGGATTCAAGCGGCTCATCACCGATGGCAGTTTTCAACGAGATGCGCACTTCAACTACATGCCCACCGTTACGGGACCCGGTCACGCTTCCATCTACACGGGCACAACGCCGAGCCATCATGGCATCGTGGCCAATGACCGCTATGATCGCGCAAGCCGCCGCACGATCTATTGTGTCATGGACACAGCGGTCGCCGGGGTGGGCAGCACCGCTGGCCTAGGTCGACGATCGCCGTCGCAGTTGTTGTCCACCACGTTGGCCGACGAACTGGAACTGCGTTTCGATGGCCGTTCGAAGACCGTCGGGATCGCCTTGAAGGACCGTGCATCCGTGCTGCCCATCGGGCGTACCGGGGATGCGGCCTACTGGTTTGTTGGCGGTACCGAGGGAAGGTTCATCTCCAGCACGTGGTACATGCAGCAACTGCCCGCTTGGCTGGATACGTTCAATGGGAAACGACTTGCGGACACCTACCTCGCGCAGACCTGGTCGCCCTTGCTGCCCCACGAGCGCTATCACGCGTTGT
>JADZGG010000101.1 GCA_020854015.1 Flavobacteriales bacterium | reverse complement strand
TGCACTACGCACGCAAGAACTACTTCTACCCCGACCTGCCGAAGGGCTACCAGATCACGCAGGATACCACGCCCATCTGCACCGGCGGCCAGATCATGGTGCCCGTGGAAGGAGGTGAGAAGCGCATCGGCATCACCCGCATCCACATGGAGGAGGACGCCGGTAAGAGCATCCACGATGTGGATCCCTTCAATACGCTCGTGGACCTGAATCGCGCCGGTGTGCCACTGGTGGAGATCGTGAGCGAACCCGACATCCGCACCAGCCAAGAGGCCTACGACTACCTGGTGGAAGTACGCCGCTTGGTGCGCTACCTCGACATCTGCGACGGCAATATGGAGGAGGGCAGCCTTCGCTGCGACGCCAACATCAGCGTGCGCCGCAAGGGCACCACGGCCTTCGGCACCCGCACCGAGGTGAAGAACCTCAACAGCTTCAAGAACGTGCAACGTGCCATCGAGTTCGAAGCGCAACGCCAGAGCGAAGTGCTGGAGGCCGGTGGCACCATCAGTATGGAGACGCGCACCTTCGATGCAGCGAAAGGCACCACCATGAGCCTGCGCAGCAAGGAGATGGCGCACGACTACCGCTACTTCCCCGAGCCCGACATCCAGCCGCTCACCGTTTCCGACGCGAAGAAGGAGGCCATCCGCAAGGCCATGCCGCCCCTGCCCCGTGAACTCTACGCCCGCTACATCAGCGTGCTCGGCCTTTCGCCCTACGACGCCGGGATCCTGACGGACAACAAGGAGACCGCGCTCTACTACGAGGAACTGCTGAAGCACACGGGCAACGCAAAGGCCGCCGCCAACTGGGTGATGGGCGACGTGCGCTCCTGGATCAATGAACGCGGGTTCACCATGCACCAGTTCCCGGTGAAGGCCGATCAGCTTGCAGGGCTGATCGCGTTGATCGACGGCGGCAAAGTGAGCCATACGGTCGCCTCGCAGAAGCTCTTCCCCTTGCTCGTGGAGCATGGCGACGCCACGGCAGAAGCACTGGCCACAGCGAACGGCCTGCTGCTCGACACCAATGAGGACTTGATCGAAGCAGCAGTGAACGAGACCATGGCGCGCTACCCGGACAAGGTGGCCGCCTACCGCGCCGGCAACAAGGGCCTGCTGGGCCTGTTCATGGGCGATGTGATGAAGGCCACCAAGGGCAAGGCCGATCCCCGGCGTGTGAACGATGTGGTGAAACGCATGCTCGACGCAACGAACGATTGAACACGATGAAGCACACGATCCTTCTCCCCCTCTTCAGCGCAGTCCTGTTAACCGCTTGCTCCACCGGTGGTGGTCAACGCGAGATCTCCGTGAAGGTGGACGGCGCGGCCGGCCCGACACTCTACTTCGACCGCTTCGCAGCGAACAAGCCCGTCCATGTCGACAGCGTGGTGCTGGACGCCAAAGGCTCGGGGTCGCTGAAGGTCCCGGTGATGCCGCTGGATTTCTACCGGCTGGCCTTGAACGAAAAGGACAATATCGTAGTGGTCCTGGACAGCACCGAATCGCTCACGTTGGAGACCACGTCGGGTAACATCGGCAACCCCAGCAAGATCGAGGGCAGCGCGCAGACCAAAGCGTTGTATGCCTACTACAACTCATCACGCACCTTCGAGCAGCAGCGTGATTCGCTTCGCGCGTTGGTGAACGCCAACCCGCAGGACCAGGCCGCACTGCAGCGGTTCAACGACTTGAACAAGGGCTTCTATGACCGGTCCAAGAACTTCGTTCAAGAGAACATGGGCTCGCCCATCGCGTTGGCCGCGCTGAGCCGCATGGACATGGGCCAGGACGCCGAGCTCTTCAAGTCGACCCGGGATGCTTTACGCAAGACGATGCCCCGCAGCGAGTTCTTCGCCGGATTCCGCGATCAAGTGGACCGCATGGAAAAGCAGCTGGAGGCTCAGAAAGCACAGGAGGCGGAGATGGAGCGTTTGAGCAACCTGATCCCCGTGGGCAGCGAAGCGCCCGACTTCAGCCAGCAGGACCCGAACGGCAAGACCATCGCCCTGAGCAGCTTGCGCGGCAAGGTGGTGCTGATCGACTTCTGGGCCAGCTGGTGCAAGCCCTGCCGCATGGAGAACCCCAATGTGAAACGCGTCTATGAGAAGTACCACGCCAAAGGCTTCGAGATCCTCGGTGTGAGCCTGGACCGCGACAAGAATTCATGGATGGGTGCCATTCAGCAGGACGGACTCCCATGGTTGCACGTGAGCGACCTGCAGTTCTGGAACAACGCCGCCGCGCAGCAATACGGCATCAGCAGCATCCCCTTCACCGTGCTGGTGGACAAGGACGGCAAGGTGATCGACAAGAACCTGCGCGGTCCTGCGTTGGAAGCGAAACTGGCGGAGCTCTTCGGGGCCTGATCCGTTCTTTGCTGATGAAGAAATTCCTGTCGATGCTGCTGCTAGCGGGCCTGTCATTCGGCACGCAAGCACAGACCTACTGGCAGCAACAGGTCGACCAGGAGATCTCCGTCCGGCTCGATGACGGAGCGCACATGTTGCACGCCTTCGGCAGCTTCATGTACTTGAACAACAGCCCGAACACGCTCGACACCATCTGGGTACACCTCTGGCCCAACGCCTACCGCGACAAGAGCTCGGCCCTTTGCCAGCAGCTTGTTTCCAACAACGACTTCGACCTCTATTTCGCAAAGGCTGAGGATCGCGGCTTCATTGATAGCCTGGACTTCCGAAGTGGCGACGCTAAGCTCACTTGGGGCTACCATCCGAAGCACGCGGACATCGGCTGGATCAAGTTGCCCGCACCCCTTCGCACGGGAGAGAGCATCACCATCTCCACACCCTTCCGCGTGAAGATCCCCGACGGGCGCTTCAGTCGCCTGGGACACACCGGACAGGCCTACTACTGCACACAGTGGTTCCCGAAGCCTGCAGTGTTCGATGCCACTGGATGGCACGCCATGCCCTACCTCACAGAGGGTGAGTTCTACAGCGAGTTCGGCACCTTCGACGTGCACATCACCGTGCCGACGAACTATGTGATCGGTGCCACGGGCATGCTGGTGGACGGCGCAGCGGAAGAGGCTTGGATGGATTCCCTGGCGAAGCAGCCGCTCAGCATCGTGATGTCGGCAGGCGGAGCAGCCTTTCCACCGAGCAGCAAGGACATGAAGACGCTGCACTTCCGACAGGACCGCGTACACGACTTCGCCTGGTTCGCGGACAAGCGATTTGAAGTACGGCGTAGCTCAGTCACGCTCCCCGCTTCCGGTCGCACGGTCACCACGCAGGTGCTCTTCACCCCGCGCAACGGTGCGCTCTGGGAAAAGGCCGTGGAGTATGTGAACGAGAGCGTGCGCCTCTACAGCCAATGGGTGGGCGACTATCCCTATGACCGCGCCACAGCGGTGGACGGCACCATCAGCGCGGGCGGGGGCATGGAATATCCGATGATCACCATCATCGGCGACCCAGGTGATGCCATGGGCCTGGACAATGTGATCGCGCATGAGGTCGGGCATAACTGGTTCTACGGCATCCTCGGTAGCAACGAACGAGACCACGCCTGGATGGATGAGGGCATGAACAGCTTCGTGGAACTGCGTTACATGCGCCTGCGCCATCGAAAAGGCGGATTGAACATCCAGCTCCAAGGCCTCACGTTGTCCATGGGGGATACAGGGGATGCGAACCGGACGCTGTCCGAATATGGGTATCTCTTGAACGCTCGCAGGAACTTGGATCAGGCTGTGGAAGAACCATCCGAGCGGTTCACCCAGACGAACTACGGCACCATGGTCTATATGAAGACCGCCTTGGTCATGGACCACCTGATGGCTTACCTCGGGGAGGAGACGATGGACAAGTGCCTGCACGCCTACTTCGAGGAGTGGAAGTTCAAGCACCCGCAACCTGCCGACCTGCGGCGCGTGTTCGAGCGAGAGAGCGGGAAGGATCT
>JADZGG010000100.1 GCA_020854015.1 Flavobacteriales bacterium | reverse complement strand
GGGTACGTATCACGGGTGAGCTGTGGCACAAGGACATGCCGGACAACTACTACGGCGTGGGCTACACAAAGGCGCGAGCAACGCCCAAGAGCGATTCCACCTCGGCCTACCACCGCGACTGGCGGCGCTTGTATGCCAAGGTGGTGTACCAGTACAGACCGAAGTACTTCATCGGAGGGATCTACGATGCGACCAACACGGAGGCCACCGCACTGAACCCTGTGATGCAGGCGGATCCCGATGTGTTGAAGTACGGCACCACCGTGACCAACCGTGGTCTCGGTGTGGTGATGGAGTATGACAGTCGTGACGTGCCGGTGAACGCGTACAGCGGCCTGTTCCTGGACCTGAGCGTGATCAACTACGGACGTACCTGGGGAGGGACCAGTTCGTTCTGGACGGTGGACATGGACTACCGGCAGTATGCGCCTGTGGGGCATCGGCATACGGTGGCGTGGGAAGTGCGGGTGCGCACCAACCTGGGCGATGTGCCGTGGACGGAGCTTTCGCAGATCGGCACACCGTGGGACCTGCGCGGCTACACCTGGGGCCAGTACCGCGATGAGCTGATGACCTATGCCATGGGTGAGTACCGCCACATGTTCAACCGCAGGACGCCGAACAAGCAGGGCTCCCTGGAGAGCCGGTGGGGCTTCACCACATGGCTCGGGTTGGGTGCTGTGGCGCAGGACATCGGTTCCATTCCGGCATTGTTGCCCAACGCGGGCTTCGGCATCCGGTTGGAAACGGAGAAGCGCTCCAACGTGCGCGTGGACTACGGCGTGGGCACCAACAGCAGCGCGTTCTACGTGACCTTCTACGAAGCCTTCTAGCAGGGCGCGGTCAGAACGCGTACCCCACCTTGATACCGAAGCGGTACCCGAAACTGCTGTTGTTGACGGTGGTGGTCCCGGTCTTGGAAAGTTCAATGTCCACGGGTGCGATGTCCCGACCCAAGGCTTCCTCCAAGGCCTGGCCGAGGTCTTCGTAGAGCGCACCTTCGCCGTTCAGGTCGGCCTTCACCTTCAGGGTGTAGATGCTGAAGCGTGGCGCGAAGAACACGACGTCGAAGGCGAGGCGATCGTGCAGGGCCAGCCACTGGTAACCGACCTCGGGACCGATGCCGTATTCCAACAGGTCCACCTGCAGGTTGCTGTTGATGCTTCCGCTGGTGTCCGCACTGGTGGCCGTGGCGGTGATGGACGAGGTGTAGCGCATGTCGCTGAAGCGCAGGTAGGCGCCCAGGTACAGCCCGCGGGGCGCGGGTCGCTTGTCGCTGGTCTCCAGGAACCACTTCACCTCAGGGGTGATGAACACGCCGGTCAATTTGCGGTCCCCGCCGACCACGAGCTTGTCGGTGTTCAGGTCGAACAAGCCACCGGGCCGGATCGGCATCATGTAGCTCAAGGTCAGGGCCACGCTGAGCTCTGGGTTCAGCACGCGCTCGTACATCACGGAGGCGGTCTTCGCGACGGTGGAGCTCATGCCCACCTTCACCAGGTTCAAGCGCGGAACGTAGCCCATGCTGTCGGATTGGGCGTGCAGGGAATGGCCAACGAGGGCACACGCGAACAGCAGGGCAAGGGAACGGAAAGAGCGGTCGTGAGGGAGCATCATGCACCGAGGGATAGCTGATGCCGAAGTTCGTCAAGATCTTTCACCGGAACGCGATGGGCCGATCGACCTCACTTTCGAGCGGCTTACTTTCGCGGCCCAACAGAAACCGATCTCCCATGCGTAACCTCTTCCTTACCGCCGCCCTCGGCCTTTCCCTGGCGGCCACCGCCCAAAGCAATGCAGACCTGGTCGAACTCGTACGCTCGGACCTTCGCACCGAGAAGCAGGCGATCGTTCTGGCCAACCTTGGCCTGACCGAACAGCAGAGCGCGGCCTTCACTCCGGTCTATGATCAGTACAGCGCGGCCATGAAAACCGTTTGGGACAAGAAGATCCAGCTGATCAAGGACTATGCTGGTGCATACAGCTCCATGACGGATGAAACGGCCAAGAGCCTGTTGTCGCGTTCCAATGCCTTGGAGAAGGAGGTGATGAACCTGCGCGGCAGCTATGAGAAGAAGATGATGAAAGTGCTGCCCGCCACCACCGTGGCCCGCTGGTCCCAGATCGAAGGCCGCCTCGGCAAGTTGATGGACCTGCAGATCGCCGAGGAGATCCCCTTGATGCCCGCGAAGAAGTAGATCGTTCCAGATGCATTGGAAGGGCGGTTCCTCAAGGGGCCGCCATTCTTCATGCCGCCCGCTTCAACGTGGAACGTTCATGTTCCCTCGATCCATCGAAGCACCGTCCGCCGGGTCAGCCAGAAGGGTAGGCGGATGATCCGCCCTTCGAGCGGGTTGTTCGATGATCACAACATCGCCCAAGTTCATGTGGTCCTGCAGCAGCGAAGGTGCCCGGGTTCCTTGCAGCCCGGATCACCGAACGTCATTTCTTCAAATAGGTGATCGTCGTCTTGCCGATGGTCCCGTTGAACGCGAACGGAGCCTGATCGAAGTAGTCCAGGGACACCGGCGAATCCAGGTCGGTGCCGATGTCGAACGTCGCGTTCGATCCGAAGTGGAGCGACATGGCCGCAGGCACACGCACCTGGCCGACCACCGCGTCATTCACCCGCAGCGTGATGTCCATCGGTCCGCCGATCCGGTCCACCAGTTCGGACTCCACCTCGACCTTCGCCTTGCCCACGGGCAACTTGGCCTTGGACCGGATCTTCGTGCGTTGCACCTCGAACAGGTTGAACTCGTAGTTCAGGTACCCGTCCTTCACGTAGCAGGTGATGCCGCCGGAGAAGCCGCTCAGCGCGTAGAGCACACCGTTCGCTTTCGCGGGCACATCCACCTCCATGGTCACCAAGCTGCTGTTCTTCCCGAGCTTCGGTGCGGCTGATTCGGGCATGCGCGTAATGGGCACATCGAAGGACCATTCGGTGGCCGATGGTGCGGGTGCATCCTCCGGGTGGAACATCGCCGTGGACCACATGCCGCCGCCGATGGGCATGTTCTTGTTCTTCTTCGACTCCTCGATGAACAGCGCCTTCATCTCTTCCAGTTTCTTCGGCTCCTTGGTGGCGAGGTCGTTCGCCTGGCTCCAATCGGCATCGATGTTATAGAGCTCCCACTTGTCCGTGAGCGGCGACCATTCCTTGATGCCCTTCGGTATGCCGCCCACCCACGGCTCGCGCGGACCGGGAGCACTGGCGAACCAACCGTCGTGGTAGATGCCGCGGCTGGCCATGATGTCGAAGAACTGCGTGGTGCGCGTTCCCGGTGCTTTCGGATCGCTGAACGCATAGACCATGCTCGTGCCCGCGATGGGGTCCTGCTCGAAGCCGTTGACCACACGGGGTGGCGTGATCTTGGTCAGTTCGTAGATCGTGGGTACGATGTCGATCACATGGTGGAACTGCGGACGTGCGGTGGGATCCGCCTTGATGCGTTCCGGCCATGAAACGGCCATGGGCTGACGTACGCCGCCGAAATAGGACCCCATGAGCTTGGTGCCTTGGTAGGGTGTGCTGCCGGCCCAGGCCCAGCCGGCATTGTACATGTTGTCGGTCTTCGGGCCACCGAGCGCTTCAAGCCCGCCGAGCTCCTCCAACGCGGTGAGGTGTTGTGCAATGGTCGTCGGGATCCCGTTCTGTGCGAGCTGCTCGCTGATCGTGCCGTTCAAACCTTCCGATGATGAACCATTGTCCCCCCAGATGTAGAAGATCAGGGTGTTGTCCAGTTCGCCTTGCTTTTCGATCTCGTCGATCACACGACCGGCGTTGTGGTCGGCATGTTCCGTGAATCCGGCGAAGACCTCCATCAGTCGTCGCTGGAAGGGTTTCTCCGCATCGGGGATCGACTCCCACGATGCCATGGAAGGCGGTCGTGGTGTGAGCTGTGCGTTCTGCGGGATCCATCCCATCTCCTTGGCTCGCTTGAACGTGCGTTCGCGATAGGCGTCCCAGCCGTCATCGAACTTCCCCTTGTACTTGTCGGCCCATTCCTTCATCACCTGGTGCGGACCGTGCGATGCGCCCGGGGCCCAGTACATGAAGAAGGGCTTCTCCGGTGCGTAGGCCTTCTGTTCACGCAGCCATTGGATGGCGTCATCAGCGATATCCTCGGTGAGGTGGTAGTGCTTGTTGCCACCCGAGGTATGCGGTGTTGCGGCGTAGCTCGTGTTACGCGTCAGTGTCGGTTCATACTGTGATGCTTCGCCGGCGAGGAAGCCATAGAAGTACTCGAAGCCATAGCCGGTGGGCCAGTATTCGAAGGGGCCTTTGCTGGTGATCTGCTCCTCGGGCGTGTTGTGCCACTTGCCCCAGGCCCCCGTGTTGTAACCGTAGTTCTTCAGCACTTCCGCCACGGTCGCCGAGGTCTTCGGGATGGTGCCGCTGAACCCGTCGAAGTCGTTGGCGATCGCGGAGATCTGGCCGTTGCCGACGAAGGTGTGGTTACGGCCCGTGAGCAACGCCGCTCGTGTTGGTGAGCACATGGCGGTCGAGTGGAAGCGGTTGAAGGAGACGCCCCTGTTCGCCACGCGGCTCAACGTCGGGGTGTTGATCTCGCCACCATACGTGGAAGGCGTGCCGGGGCCGAGATCATCCATGAGGATGATCAGGATGTTCGGTGCGCCCTCTTCAAGGTGCTTGGGCTCAACACGCTTCTTGTAGGTGGACTCTTCCATCGTGAGCCCCGCTACCGAGCCCGATGGTGCGGGCGGAAAGGGAAGCACGGAACCATCCGTTGGCGAGAACGATACTGCGCTTTCGTGCTTGTCAGTGGCTTCCGTGTGCGGCTGGCATCCCGCAAGCAGCATCACGGAAAGTGCACCAAGGAGGGCAAGTGGGGTTGCGGTTTTCATGGAAGAGCGGTGAGGGTTGTCCAAGGGGTCACTTTCGGTCGTCATGAACCGGGTTGTGCCGCTGAACCGAGTTTCTTCTTGCTGATGTAGACCAACGTAGCGGTAACACGGAGAAGGTCTGACCTGGCACCGTTGTCGCCGGTGAGTATGGTGCCATAATCCGCGCTCATGGCCAGGAACGGCAGGATCTGGTATCCACCACCAAGCCCACCACCGAGGATGCTCAGGTTGTTGTCGTCGTCCACGCCATCCGCCGAGGTGCGCCCGCCCTGTTGGAAGCGCAGGTTGCCTACAACCCAGAGTTTCGGTGTGAGATTACGCGACAAGTGGTTCTCCAGAACGAACAAGGGCGCTTGTGTCACTTCCTGCGCACCACTGCCGCGGGAGGGGTCGTTGTTCTTCGCATAGATCTGCAATGTGGGCACTACCTCCAACCACGTGGCGCGTGCCCTGTTCTTGTTCAAGGGAATGGCCATGGGAGTGCTTAGCTGTAGTGTCGGCCGACCCGTGCCCAGGTTGAAGAGCTTGTCGCTTACGTAGGTGCCGGTGTACCAGTAGCGGACATCGCCGAATAGCGAGAACCGCATGGGGCTTTGTGCAAAGGCCACAGCACTCAGCGCTGGTGCCCCCATGAGCCCCAGCTTGAAAGCGACGAAGCCATCGGAGAGTCCGGAAGCGCTCAAGCTCGTGGTGGGCAATGGCAATTCCGCAGGCAGGCCCGTTGCGCTGGCGGTGCCGCTGCCGGGGTTCACCATGACATAGGCTTGGGCGAAGCGGCCCTTGATGGAGAAGGTGTGGAAGAACGTGGTGGGAAAGACGTCCACAGCGATGTCCGCACCCGGCACCAGGATATTGCCCGGCGCGATGTTCTGATCGAGGTTGAGCCACTTCGCATTGATGCCCCAAACGCTCTTGGGCGCTAAGAGGAATGAGCGCGGTCCATCGCCTTGCGCGTGCACGGTCCGCCCTGCGCCGCCGATCAAACCGAGCACCAGAATCAAAGACCGTAACGCGTGAACGGATCTCATAGCAGATCGACCTTGGCGGAGTGGATCGACCCGTTGAACTTGAACGGTGCGCGATGCATGTACTTCAGGGATACCACAGAGCCGAGATCAACGCCGATATCGAAGGTCTCGCTGGCGGTGAAGGCCGCAGGCACGGTGCCCATCAGTTGAACGTTGCCCACCTCGTTGCCGTCCACGACGAGCGTCACCATGGCCGGGCCGCCGGGCTTGTTGTCCTTCACCTGGGTGGTCACTTCAATGCGGTGCTTTCCGGCTGCGAGCTTCGAGGCGGATGCTGCGCTCCAGTTGTGAATGATCATCATGTTGTACTCGTAGATGAGCGTTCCTTTCTCCATGTAGCACGTGAGGCCACCACCGGAACCGCCCAAGGCGTAGAGCACCCCGCTCGCCTCCTTGCCCACCTCCACGTCCAGCACCACCTTGTTGCTCGAATTGCCCAAGGCCGGTGCAGTGAACTCGGGCATGCGCACGCTGTGCTGGTCGAAGGTCCAACTGCGGTAGGGCGACTTGATCCGGTCCTCCGGATGCAGGCGCAGCCAGATGCCCGCACCGATGGGGAAGTCCTGGTTCGCTTCCGCCTCACGATCGAACAAGGCCATCAGTTCCTTGAGCTTCTCCGGGTTCTCCTTGCTCACATCGTGCGCCTGGGTGAAATCCGTCCGCAGGTCGTAGAGTTGCCATACATCCGTTTCACTGTTCCACTGGTCGAGCCCTTTCTGTGCGCTGATCCATGGATAGAGCGGGCCGAAGGTGCAGGCGTACCACTCGTCGCTGTAGATGCCCCGGCTGCCGTTGTTGTCGAAGAACTGCGCTTTCTTCTGTCCGGGCGCTTTCGGATCCTTGAACGAGTACACCATGCTCACGCCGTCGATCGGGTCCTGCTCGAAGCCGTTCACCACCTTCGGCGGCGTGATCCCGAGGAGCTCGTAGACAGTGGGTGACAGGTCGTTCACATGGTGGAATTGCGGACGCGGGGTCTTGTCCGGGGTGATGTGGCCGGGCCAGGAGATCACCATCGGGTTGCGCGTGCCCCCGAAATGCGCGGCCACCAACTTGGTGCTGCGGAAGGGCGTGCAGCCCGCCCAGGCCCAACCGCTGTGGTACATGTTGTCGGTCTTGGCCGTGCCCAACGCTTCCAAGCCACCGATCCTGTTCAAGGCCTCGATCTGCTGTGCGACGGTGTTCGGGATCTGGTTCTGCGCGAGCAGCTCGCTGATCGAACCGTTCTGTCCTTCGGCGCTACTTCCGTTGTCGCCCCAGACCACCACCACGATCGTGTTCTCCTTCAAGCCCATGCGTTCCATGCCGTCGAGCAGTTTGCCCATCTGCGCATCGGTGTGTTCCGTGAAGCCAGCGTACAATTCCATCAAGCGGTTCTGGAAGGGGCGTTCGCTTTCCGGAATGCTGTCCCACGCGGTCATCGTCGGGTCGCGTTCGGTGAGCACGGCATCCTGTGGGATCCAGCCCATTTCCTTCTGGCGCTTGAAGGTGCGCTCACGGTAGGCGTCCCAGCCACCGTCGAACTTGCCCTTGTACTTGTCCGCCCACTCCTTGAAGATGTGGTGTGGTCCGTGCACGGCTCCAGGCGCCCAGTACATCATGAAGGGCTTGTCCTTCGCGTAGGACCCGTGCCTGCTGAGCCATGCCAGCGCCTTGTCGGCCATGTCCTCGGTGAGGTGATAGGTCTCGTCGTGCGGAGGCTCCACGGGGTTCGTGTTCTCATACAACCGCGGCTCGTACTGGCTGGTCTCACCGGCCATGAAGCCGTAGAAGTACTCAAAGCCGTAACCGGTGGGCCACTTGTCGAAGGGCCCCATGGCGGTCGTCTGGTCGGCCGGGGTATTGTGCCATTTGCCGAAGGCCGCGGTGGAGTATCCGTAGTTCTTCAGCACTTCGGGGAATGTGGCGCTGGTCTTGGGCATCACGCCGGTATAGCCGGCGAAGTTCACCGCGCGCTCCGCGATGGTGCCATTGCCCACACGGGTGTGGTTGCGGCCGGTGAGCAACGATGCGCGCGTGGGTGAACAGATCGCCGTGGTATGGAAACGGTTGTAGGTGATCCCTTCACCGGCGAGCTTGCTCAGGTTCGGCGTGCGTACCTCCCCGCCAAAGGTCTCGGCCACGCCATAGCCGATGTCATCGATCAGGATGACCAGGATGTTGGGCGGGTCTTTCGGCAAGTGTGATCCGGTGGACCAAGGCGCCAACTTGCTATCGGCGAGAGACCTTCCGGTCACGCTCTCGCTGGGCCGCGCGGGAAACGGAAGTACGGAACCGGGTGAGTGGGTGTCCACATCCTGTTCTTCGGCCTTCGATGCAGGTGTTCGGCAACCGGCGACGAGTGCTGTGATGGCGCACATACTGGCCATACGGAGCATGTTGGTGGTTCTCATGGGCTGATCGGGGATCGGTTCATGGAGCGGCGGCCGGGGTGCGGCCCACCTTGTTCTTGTTGATGTCCAACAGCGTCAATGCCACGCGCAGCATGTGCGAGGTCGCATTGTTCGCCATGCACGATACCGCCGTTGTCCTCGCGTGCACCGCGGAGCGGCAGGATCCGTTGACCAAGGCCCACGCCTGTGTCGAGCATGTTCTGGTTGTTGTCATCGGTCACGCCATCCAGGAATGTGCGCCCGCCTTGCTGGACACGCATGACAAGCGTTGGTGTGTCGAAGATGACGATTTCTTCTTTGGCGCGCTGGCCGGTCATCAGCAAGGAACGGCCCAGGGACCGGGGTCGTTCAAAGCGTGCCGCAGCATTGCTCGGAGAAGGGTCTTGCGACCCGATCGCGCAGGTACCGACCCCGCCCTTCACCTACCTGCTTATTGTTCCACGCGCGAGGAACTGCGTGCGGCCACCGGTCCGCAACAGGTGGTCGTGAAGAAGTTTGAAGCCGATCCGGATCCCTTGCGCACGGGTCACTTCCAGCTCATCACCAGGTCGTTAAGTGCTTGATCCACGCTGTCCTGGCGGATCAACCCTGCGCGGGGGTGCTCGATCTCGAGGATCACATAGACGGAACCGGCCATGATCACGGCGTAGCCCAGTTGATGCAGCCAGCGGCGGCGTTGATCGGCGGCCATGCCATGACCAGCAACGAGCGAGGCCGCCAGCGACAGCAGGAAGAGCGGTCCATAGATGATCTTCGGTGGGTGCGCCTTGGTCATCATCATGCGCGTGGTGGTGATGTCGATCATGTCGTTCAGCGCGGGCAACAGCAGCCTGATGCTCACGCCGCTCCCTTCCGCTTTGCAGGCGGCCAGTGCCGTTGACCAGATGGTGCCTTGCAGCTCGTTCACGTGGCCGAGCTCGCGTTTCAGGGCGTCCTCATCCGAGGCAACGGCTTACAGGGTGATCCGCGCGTGCACATAGTCCTTGAAGAGCTGTTGCAACCTTGCGCGGTCCTCGGGCAGGAGCAGGTCAAGGCGCAGGTAGGCGGTGCCGATGTCGTTCGCCTCCTTCACCACCAGTGCGCGTTGTGTTTCCCAACGGCTGGTGGCACCGCCGAAGGTGAAGGCGATCAGCAGGCCGAGCAGGCTGAAGATGCCCACTTCCAATGGACCGAGACCTTGCGGCGCCCCCTTTTCAAGACCACGCCGCCCCATGCGTCGACCCAGTTCCAAGAACAGCAGGATGCCCCCGAACAGGGCCACGGAGAAACCGAGTATGCCGAAGATCAGCATGGGTGATGTTCAAGGTTGATCCGCAAAGGGTGCTGCCCCGATGGCGAAGAACTTGATCGGAAAGGACAGCTATTGCCTTGAGTTGCTCGAAACTACACATTGAATAGGCGCTTTTCCCGTTCAATGCAACGAACCTCCGCAGCATGGCCGCGGAGGTTCGTTGCAACAAGGAAATGTGAACGGGTCGCGCTACTTCTTCGCCGTTGCCGGGAAGGTCTCGATCGTAACGCTGCCGATGCGGCCGTTGAAGTTCTCTCGCTTCAGGTAGGCCAAGGTAACGGGTGTGTTCTCGTCCGTTCCCACATCCGCGCTCTCGTCGATGCCGAAGGTGTTGGCGTTGGTCTTTGCGATCTTGCCTTCGCCGATCTTCTGTCCATCCATCAGCAGCGTGGCCATGCCGCCACCACCGCGACCGCCCTCGTAGGCGAAGTCAAGGACCAACGAGTGTTTGCCCGGCGTCACCTTGGCGGTGCTCTTCACGGTATAGAACTCCAGGCCCACCCAGTTGTAGGTGTAGCAGAGCGCACCGTCCAGCATGTAGAAGCTCCAACCACCGAAGTCCCCGCCCTGGGCCAGGATCACACCATTGCCTTTGGCGGGCACCTCCACTTCCGCTGTGAACTTCAAGGAGCGGTTCTTCACGTTGATGAAAGCGTTCTCGGGGATGCCTTTCGCACCGGGATACAGCACCAGCTTGGTCTTGCCGTTCATGAGGTCCGGGCGACCGGCGATCACGGGGTCGAAGCGTTCGATGGAACGGTCATCGATGGGCAGCACATGGTACTTCACCGCCTCCTCGGTGAACTTCTTCTTCAGCTCTTCCAGCTTGGCCGGTTCCTTCTCGGCGAGGTTGTTGGCCTGGCTGAAGTCCTCGTTCACATTGTACAGCTCCCAGATGTCCTCGGTGAGCGGTCGGCGCGGCGCGGCCTCCCAAGGGGCTTTGTGAATGGTGCCGGCGAACCACCCGTCGTGGTAGATGGCGCGGTTGCCGATCATCTCGAAGTATTGGGTCTTCCGTGTGTCGGCCGCCTTGGCATCATCGAACGTGTAGTTCATGGCCACGCCTTCGATGGGCTGCTGTTCCACACCGTTCACCATGCGGGGAGCGGGCACACCAACAGCGGTGAACACCGTGGGAGCCACATCGATCACGTGGTGGAACTGGCTGCGCACCTCGCCCTTGGCCTTGATGCCGGCAGGCCAGTGCATCACCATGCCGTTGCGCGTACCACCGAAGTTGCTGGCCACCTGCTTGGTCCAGGTGAAGGGGGTGTTACCGGCCACGGCCCAGCCTGCAGCGAAATGGTTGTAGGTGTGCTCGGTGCCCAGCTCATTGATCTTGCCCAACTGCATGTCCAGCGTTTCCTGTACGCCGTTGAAGTAGGTGTTCTCGTTGAACATGCCGATCATGCCGCCCTCCGCACTGGAGCCGTTGTCACCCACGATGTAGAAGATGAGCGTGTTGTCCAGCTCACCTCGCGCTTCCAACGCATCGATCAGGCGGCCCACCTGCGCATCGGTGTGCTCCGCGAAACCGGCGAACACTTCCATCTGGCGTTCGAACAGGCGCTTCTCATCCGCCGTGAGCTTGTCCCAGTCCTTGATGTCCGCTGGCTTTGGGGCCAGCACGGTGTTGGCGGGCACAACGCCCAGTGCCTTCTGCCGCGCCAGTGTTTCCTCGCGGACCTTGTCCCATCCCTGTGCGAACTTGCCCTTGTACTTGTCGCTGTACTCCTTGGGCGCATGGTGCGGTGCGTGGGTGGCGCCTGTGGCGAAGTACATCATGAAAGGCTTGTCGGGTGTCAGGCTCTGAGTGGTGTTCATCCACGCCAGGGCCTGGTCCGTCATGTCGTTGGTGAAGTGGTAGTTCGGGTCATCCACTTTGGGGTACACGCGTGTGGTGCCGTCGTATACCATGGGGTGCCACTGGTTGGTCTCACCACCGATGAATCCGTAGAACTTGTCGAAGCCGCTGTGCGAGGGCCAGCGGTCCAGCGGACCGGAGACCGAACCCTCCCAAGGCGGCGTCTCGTGGTACTTGCCAAAAGCTGCGGTGCTGTATCCGTTCAAACGCAGCACCTCGGCCATGGGGGTGATGCTCTGCGGGCGGATCCCGGTGTTGCCGGGGAAGGCGGTGGCCACCTCCATGATGGCACCTGCGTTGTTGCTGTGGTGGTTGTAGCCGGTGAGCAGCGCGGTGCGTGTGGGGGAGCACAGCGCCGTGGTGTGGAAGCGGTTGTACTTGAGCCCGTTGGCCGCCAGCTTCTCCAAGGTCGGCATCTGGATCGGTCCTCCGAAGGCGCTGCTGTGGCCGAAGCCGATGTCGTCGATCAGCACCACCAGCACGTTGGGCGCGCCTGCCGGTGCGGTAACGTTGAACCGCGCGGGTGCCTTGGCGTTGCGCGCGTCCAGTTCCGTGAAGGACTCGGGCTTCGGCTCGTGGATGGGCAGCACGGTGCGGTCCAGTCCGTCGGTGCTCGCTACGGTGGTCGGTGTGTCCGTGTGATCCTTGGAAGCTTGGGGTTGGCTGCAGGCGGCCAGCAGGGTCAGCGCCAACAAGGGGGCATGGCGCAGGAGGGAGGTTCCAGTAAGCATGTGAGAGGGGATCTGTGCTTTTGCGGAGGAAAGGTACGCGGGCAGCGGATCTGTGCAAATCGATCCTCGCGCTTGACGTGGAACACATGTGATCGATGATGCACAAGGCAATTTGCAACACGGAAGAGTCGCCCCAGCTTATCGGAATGTTCGTTACGCCACACATGTTGCCACGGACATCCGCAGTGGAGCGAAGCGACTAAAGGAGAGCCTGCGTCCCAACAGACCGAGGACCCACATTTCACATCGCCACATGCGTTCACCGAAGTAGAGGTGGAGGATGCGGGGGCGGTCCTTCTTGGACATACTTCTGCCCGGGCTGTTCACGATCCGTTTCATGTGTCCATTTGTGTGTTCCGCGCGTAAGGTCAACATGCCGGTACCGAGCGACCTACTGTTGATCTTGCTTTGGTCCTGCAATGCCTGAAAGGAACAAGTTGACCCTGATGCCCGCGCCTCCTTTACATTTCGACCGATGCCCCGTGAGTTGAGCATGATCGCCACCAGCACGGAACATGATCCGCACCCATGCGTCAGTTGATCTCTTTCCGTGCCGCGGCGTACGCATTGCTTGCGCTCTTCGCTGCCGCCGTGCTCTTCCAGCTTGCGGTGCTGCTTGGTCTGGTGCCGACCGAAATGGTCTGGGGGGGGGCGTTTGCGGAATGCGGAAGAACGGACCGTGGGCGCGCTGGTATCGATGGCCGTGCTGCTGTGTGCCACGGCCTTGGTGTTGGTGCGGTCGGGACGCATTGGCAAGAGAGTGCCTGGGGTGGGCCGCTGGGGCATGTGGGTCATCGCGGTGCTGTTCCTGCTGAACACACTGGGCAATGTTCTCGCACTGGACCTTCGTGAGGCTGTGATCTTCACACCGGTCACGTTTCTGGCCGCGTTCCTGGCCTGGCGTGTGGCCGTTGGTCCTGAATAGCGGACGCTCCGTCCGCTTGACCTGGGGATCATCGATGAACGGGGTTTGACGCTCCGAGTGCGCAGATCGCCACATCCTGGCAGGAGAGAGAACTGGTTCCTGCGGGCCAGTGTCTACCTTGTTCACAGCCTTCACCAATGATCCTTTCCACGCGCGGCAAACGCTGGCTGTTGCTCCTGTTCCTGATCGTGGTCGGGCTGGCTTCCATTCACATCTTCAAGGACCGGCTGGCGACGAAGGCGTTGCGTGCAGTGGCACAAGTAGCGGAACGCTCAGGGCACCGCATCTCCTTCGGCGAAGTGAGCGTGTCCTTCCTCGGGGGGCACATCCATCTGAGCGATCTGCACGTGGTACCGATGGTGGACAGCACCGTGTCGAACCCCGCCGTGCGTTACTCGCTCCACGCCGATGCCATTGATCTGCGGGGCGTGGACCTGTTGGCGCTGCTTCGCAGAAAAGTGCTGCATGTCGGCCACATCGAACTGCGTGCACCTTCCGTGGTGCACAGTTTCATGACCCATGAGACATCGGCGGTCCCGCCCGGCAACACACCCCACCAAAGCACGAAAGCAACGCTCGGGGGTCTTGACGTGTTGCACGTGGACACACTGTTGATAACGGATGCCACCGGTCGCTCGCAGGACCGGGCGAACACCAACGCCGCGCTCGCTGTGGCCGATGCGGACCTGCTCCTCACCGGGGTGGATGTGCGGATGGATGCGCAGGGCCGTCCACAGCTCACCTTGCTCCAGGCGCGCATCGACCTTCACACCGCCGTGGCGCATCTCGAACCATACTACACCCTTTCCCTCGATTCTGTGCGCGTGCGTATGCCGGAGAACACGGCCGCGGTGTTCGGCCTGCGCGTTACACCGGATGTGTCGCCGAAGGAGTACCACAAGCACGTGAAGCACCAGGTGGAGCTTTACCAGGCCGCTGCGGACACGCTGTTGCTCACGGGTTTCGACCTGAACGCGCGGCTACGCGACGGTGCGCTACATGCGCACATGCTTTACGCTGCCGGTGTGAACCTGAACATCCATCGGGACAAGACCCTCCCGCTCGCGCCCGTGCACCCCAAGGCTCTGATGGCCGACCGCGTGACCAATTGGAAGCTGCCCATCGACCTGGATTCCGCCGTGGTGCATCGCGCCAGTGTGACGTATCACGAACGGTTGAAACCCGGCGGGGACTATGGTTCTATCGCCTTCACACACATCAACGGTCAGCTCACAGGTCTCAGCAACAAACCTCGGCCCGCACCACCGGACCTGCACCTGGTGGGCACGGCCCGTGTGGGCCGGGCCAGTGCCCGGTTGGATCTACGCATGCCCATGCATCGCGACCGGACCACCGTCACCGCGCACGTGGTACTTACGGGCTTTGCCGCCACCGGCATGAACCGCATGACGGACCAATTGCTGCATGTGGAGGCCACCGCGGGCATGCTCCACCATGTCGAGATGCACATGCACGGTGATGAGCATAGTTCCACTGGCACTTTGGAGATGCGCTACGAGGACCTGCACTTGGAGCTGGGCCGAGAGATCAAGCACGCCAAGGTGTTCACCCGATTGGCCAACACCGTGGTGCGCACGTCGAACATGCCCGACAGAAAGGACTACCGAGTGGGCCACTTCACGGTGAAGCGGCCGGTTGATGCCGGTGTGTTCAAGTACATCTGGATCAGCTTGCGCGAGGGCATGCTGGAAGTGGTGTTACCGCCGGCCCTGCTGAAGCAGATGAGGAAGCAGCAGGGAGGGAAGTGAGCGGATCGTGCGATCCGATCGGTCATTGGTCCCGCTATCCCAGGAGGGTGGCTGTTCCGTGCAGCATCGCACGCCTGCTGGGCAAAGTGCCCCCTGGGTCATCCGCTGCTAGTGCTTCTGCTTCAGCAGGAAGGAGCACAATGTGAGCATGAGGATGGCGGTAGGTAGGATGAGCACTGACCAGTCCAGCACCGGTGTGTTCACCAGTTGTGTCAGGAAGAACATCAGCATCGTCACCAGCAGCGTATCCCACAGCAGCACCTTCAAAGCCATGAAGCTGTCGATCTTGAGCCAGTGGAGCGACGCGGGTTTCATGAAGGGGATCTCGCCGATGAAGAGCTGCACCAGGCCAATGGCCATGATGAAGAGCACCAGCGCCATGAAGAACTGGTCCACAGCTTCGAATGCGGGCATCATGGGGTGCGGTATCGAAGGGTCCAGCAGGTTGTGGAACCCGTGCCATGTGCTCTTGACACCCAGCACCACCAGGATGATGGAGTCGATCAGCAGGATCGCGGAGATGACGGAGATGAAGATGCGGAGCACGTACTTCATGGGCGGAATTGCACTGGTGGAGGGTCGCGGTCGAAAATAGCTCAGGCCTTCGGTTCGGCCTCCATGGCCTGCAGACCCTTCCCATAGTTGCGGATGCTGTTGTTCAACTGCCCGTATCGAACGTGCAGGAACTTCACCTGATCGGCCTCCACGATGTAGACCCCGCCGCTGTTGCATTGTGGCACATCGGGCATGAACACCGTGCAGCGTCCGTCCGCCCCACGTTCGATCAACATGCCCGGTGCCCAGCCATCATCGATGCGCGCCAGGATCGCACGGTCGGTGGCATCGGCGTCGTGACCCAGGCTTTCGGCCATGCGCATGCGCAGGTACTCATACCCAGGGATCATGCGCAACACATTGTTCTCCAACCATTCGCTGAAGCGGCTCACACGGCGCGCCCTTACCAACAGCCCGGCGACCAGGCACAACAGCAGCAAGGCTCCGATCAGCAGAAGCCGGATGCCTGGCACGTCGTGTACGCCCAGCACTGCTGCCACCTTTTCCATCAACGGGTGCGCGAGGGCCATCACCTTCAGCACAACGATGAGCGTGACGGCGAGCGGTAGTAACAGGAACAGGCCGGCGGTCAGCGTCTGGTGCAATGCGCGGAGAATGGATCGCATGGGGAACGGCTTTTCGGCAAGGTAGTGGCCGCCTGTTCTGCCGCGTATACCTGATCCATTCAATTGACTTGGCGTTCAGGATGCCTTGGCCACTACTTTGCGCGGCGAACACAGCCCTCCCTCCATGGATCCACGCCTCCTCGCTTTCGAACGCCTTCTCAACATCATGGACGACCTGCGCGCCAAATGCCCGTGGGACATGAAGCAGACTTTCGAGACGTTGCGGCCGCTCACCATCGAGGAGACCTACGAGCTTGGTGACGCGATCCTGGAGAAGGATCTTGATGGCGTGAAGAAGGAGATCGGCGACCTGATGCTGCACATGGTGTTCTATGCCAAGCTCGGGCAGGAGCAGGGGGCCTTCGACATCACGGATGTGCTTAACGGCATCTGTGAGAAGCTCATCCACCGCCACCCGCACATCTATGGCGATGTGAAGGTGAAGGATGACGAGGAGGTGAAGGCGAACTGGGAGAAGATCAAGCTCGCCGAGAAGGCCAAGGCCGGGGCCACGGAGAAGAGCGTGCTGGAGGGCGTGCCCCGCGGACTACCGAGCCTGGTGAAGGCCATCCGCATCCAGGACAAGGCACGTGGCGTGGGCTTCGATTGGGAGCACCGCGATCAGGTCTGGGCCAAGGTGAACGAGGAGCTTGCTGAGCTGAAGCACGAAGTGGACAGCGGGTCCGCAAAGCAGTCCGATGAGCTCGGCGACGTGCTCTTCAGTCTGGTGAACTACGCGCGCTTCCTCAGCATCGATCCGGACGAGGCGCTGGAACGCACCAACCGAAAGTTCATCCAACGCTTTCAATTCCTCGAACGCGAAAGTGCCAAGGACGGCCATACGCTCGGCGATATGACCTTGGCGCAGATGGACACCTATTGGGAGCGGGCGAAGGCGGAGGAGTGATCACTTCGCGGCAGTCGTCAATGGGAAGGCCCATTCGGCAGGCAGTTCGAGTTCGCCTTCCTGTGCGGGAAGCCCCGGCGACCTTCCGAAGTCGCTCCACTTGAGCGGGCCGTCCACGCCGTGCGGGATCAACCGCACCATGCCGGTCGAGCGTTCGACCACCACTTCAATGAAGCTCTGGAAGAAGGGCGCTTGGTTGTGGTCGAAAGCGGCGCTGAGCCACTCGGCACTGAAGGGCCAGCCGTTGTACTTCGTGGTCCAGACCCAGGCGGGGCGCTTGTACCAAGGTGTCAGCGCATCGATCTTGGCTGTGATGGGTCCGCGCGCGGGGTAGTGCGCGAAGGTGGTCGTAGGCATGCTTCCCTCGGGAGCGAGCGCAGCGCCGAGACTGAGGTAGGCACCGCCACCGCCGTTCACGAAATGTTGCATCGGCGGGCCACCGGCGCTGTCGGGTTCCACATAGTGCTCCAGATCATGCGTGTCGCCGGCCATGGCAATGGTCACGTTGTGGTCTTTCAACAACTTGTGCAGTTCGGTGAACTCAGGTGTCATGTCGCCTTGGAATTCACCGGCGGCATAGAAGGGGTGACCGAGCAGTGCGAAAATGAAGCGACCCCTGTTCTCCTCCAGAACCTGCTTCACCCATTGCAGTTGCACGGGATCCAGACGGCGCAGCACCCCGGTGTCGATCGCGATGAACACGAAGTCGCCGCATCGTACCTGGAAGAAAGGCGCTTGTTGGAAGCCGGTCGGAATATGATAGAGGTCACGCAGACGTGCGGCTTCGATCAGTGAGCGTTGCACCTTTTCGCCATTGGTCGTGGTTAGCCGATGGTCGCTGTTGATGCGACCCAGCATGGCCTTCAATGCTGCATCGGGGGTGTAGAAGGTCGCGGCGAACCCTTCGAGCGCATCGTACCAATCGTGGTTGCCGGGGATCGCATACACAGGCTTCGTCACACCCTTGAAAGGCAACCAGAACTTGCGTTCATAGTCCCGCAGCGCACCGGTGGGGTAGATCACGTCGCTGCTGATCACCACGAAGCGCACATCGGGCTTTTCGACCACGGCGAGGATACGGTCCTTCAACACCCATTGCGAAGGATCGCCTTCGCCCGGATCACCGATGATGACGAAGCGGAAATCGGCTGTGTCATTCACGCCTTCGGGTGCCAGGCTGAAGGATGCAGCGGTCGGTGCAGGCTCAACGGCCTTTACCATGGCTTCGCGCCACGTGTCGGTGTGACTTGCGGCCCAACTGTCCCAAATGCCTGCGGCCCAGTTCTCGGTATCGAAGTACCAGCTCATGCCCCACACGGGCATGGTGGCCGCAAGCACCGCGCTGAAGGGCAGGCCGATCTGCAGGCCGTTGCGCAGGGCCGTGCGGAGCGAGTACGAAGCCTTGCGTAGGCGGATCCCTGTGCGCAAACGGTGCAGCAACCAGGCGCGGATCACCGCGCGCGGCCGCAAGCCTTTACGCCTTTCGGCCGGAACCTGCTGCACCCAGCGCCAGCCTGCATGTTCGATGGGTGCGCTCACGTCCCGCAGCAGGGCTCGAAGCGGAGCGAGCACACCGTATGCAATGATCAATGCGATGGCCAGGTCGCCCACCACGGCGATGAAGGGGGACAGGATCCCGAGCGCCGTACGATCGAGGCCCATCCGACCGAGGTGTATGGCGAAGAGAATGAGCACAAGGCTGATGATCCAGCGACGATCGATCGGGGCACGTGCGGCCTCTTCATCCTCCATGCGCTGGCCCTCGGCCATCACCTCGACATCGTCGCCCATACCGATCGAGCGCACCTCATCCTCGCTGGCCTGATCCAATTGACCGGTGCGGCTGCGCAGGATGGTGAAGCCGATGCCGAAGATGCGTGCGGCACCGGCCAGGGCCACGGTCCACTCACGCGTAAAGGGGCTCAGCACGATGATGAACAGGAAGAGCGCACTGTTCCCAACGAAGGAGACGGCTTGCGCATCGCTCCGATGACCTTTGCGCCAGGCCTTCAAGCCGTCGGCAGCATGCCGCAAGGCATCTACCGCGAATGTGATGGCCAGAAAGACCACCAGAGCGGAGGTTCGGAACGCACCGGCGTTGATCAATAGGATCCCGAGCATCAACGACAATGCACCGCTGAGCCAGGCGGAGCGTCGCTCCCGTGGCGTGGCACGTCGGAAGCCGTGCACCAGTTCGAGTATCGCGGCCCATAGGAGCAGTCCGCCCACACGGGGTTCCACCGGCGCGTCAGGCCAAATGGGAGCCAACAACGAGAGGCTGCCGAGCAGTACGGCCAGCCCTGTGAAAAGTAGTTGCTGCCGCCGAAGCTGCGTGGGCAACAAGGGTTGTACTTCCGGCTCCACGGTCCTTGGCTGGCAGGTCTGCCGGCTAACGGATCGCCTCGAACTTGCGCTTCAAGGCCTCCATTTCGGTATTCGCCATGTCCTTGCTGGTCTGCTGTTCGATCTGCTCCTGCTGGGCTTTCGGCACTCCCGCGGCTTGCGAGTTGATGTCCTTCTGGACCTGTCCCTCCTTCTTCAACAACTTGCTCATGTCCTTCTGCACCTTCAGCAGTTGCTCTTGGGCTTTGGTCATTTTCTTCAGGTCTTCCTCTTTCTGGGTCAGGTTGTAGCGTGCCTGGTACTTCTGCACATCCGACTGCAGGTCCACCTGCTTCTCTGCGAGCTTGGCCTTGTCCTTTTTGATCGATTCCAGATCATCGGTGGCGCTGGCGCCTTTCTTCTGAGCCTTGGCCTGGTCCTTTTGAGCACCCTCCACTTTCCCGGTGTACTTGTCCAGCACTTTCTTCTGCTCGTCGATCTGCACTTGCACCACGGCGCGGTTCATGCGCACGGCAAGGCTCTGCACGAAGGCTTCCGCTTTTCCTTGGTCGGTCATCGCCGTGCTGTCGTTCGTGGCGAAAGCGATGGTGAGCGTTGCTGGTGAGCCCTTTTTCCCGCTCATGGCCTTCGCGAACACCAGGTGTTTTTCCGCTGACACTTCGGGAATGGCGGCGTCGATGCACTTGATGGGATCTCCGCTCACGTATTTGAGGCAACGTCCCGTCATCTCGGTCTTGAAGAGCGAGGTCACGGTTCCGGCATCCGCTTCAGCGATCTGGATCGTGAGGCCTGGCAGCTTGTACTTGCCGTTGGTCACATCGCCCGGCACCGGGCTTACGCTTCCGGTCCAGTTGAGCAGATAACCGCTCGAGGTCTTCTCTTGAGCAAGAAGCGTCATTGTGACAAGCAGGGCAAAGGCAAGCGAAGGGGCGCGCATGGTAAGAGAAGTTGGTGTGAAGATATCCGACCTTGCGCAGGCTTCACAGGGGATGACCGAAAAGCGCCCCGATCAGGGGCGCCATCCTAGCATCGGAGCGTGTCTTCCTCCGGATCTCCGGGCTCTCCTGGCCGCCTACAAGGGAAACCTGCAGTTGGCCCCCTTCGATCCGGAGGCAAGACACGTTCGTCCAAACACCAACACGCCGCAAACGTAGGGGCCTCCTTAGCCAAGCGTTGTAGTTACCTGACTACATGCATAGGCGGCGGCCCTGGATGACGATCTTTGTGAGGTGGTGCCCTTGAACATCCTGATCGCGGACGACCATGTGATCATCCGTCGCGGCCTGCGCAATCTGTTGCAGCACCACCTCCGCGTGCGAAGCCTTCAGGAAGCCGGAAGCCTTGCGGAGCTTCAGTTGCATTTACGCGAAAGTTCACCCGACCTGCTGGTCCTGGACCTTCAATTGGGCGATGGACACGGTCTTGATGTGTTCGAGAACGTGCGACGTGACCATCCACAGATGCGTGTGCTTGTCTATACCATGAGCCCCGAGAACATCTATGGGCCACGGGTGATGGCCATGGGCGGCGCCGGCTTCTTGAGCAAGCAGGCCAGCGAAGAGGAGGTGTTGACCGCAGTGCGCCGCGTGATGCAGGGCAAGGAATACCGCAGTCATGAGCATGAGCTCAAGCACTTGGGCGCCACCGCTCCCGCATCCATGGAGGGGGCTGGTGATCCATTCGCAGGGCTGTCGGACCGCGAGCTGCGTGTGATGAACGAGCTGCTCAACGGAGCCACCGTGAAGGACATCGCTGAGCGCCTGGACCTGCGGCCGACCACCGTTGCCACGTATAAAGCTCGCCTGTTCGACAAGCTCGGCGTATCAAACGTGTTGGATCTCCAGCGCATCGCCACCCTGCATGGGTATTTCCTTTCCTAAGCCCCGACGGTCGCGATCGGTGGCCGCGATCGGCGCCGTGTTCCTGCTTGCCTGGCAACAGCTTGCGGCCCAACCGAACTGGCCCCCGCAACAGTACACATCGGAGAACGGTCTGCCGCAGAACAGCGTGCTCAGTTTGGCCATGGATGACAATGGCTATCTCTGGTTCACCACGGAAGGCGGCCTGGTGCGCTTTGATGGTATGGCTTTCCACTTGCCGGTACTGAACAGTGGCAGCCATGAAGGATTGGCACGCATGCGCCAGGTGATTCCCACGGCCGACGGCGCTTTGCTCGTGGACAATGCAGCGGGGCACCTCTACGAGATCCGTGACATGAAGGTGCAGCGGTCCTGGCGACCGGACAAGGAGCACCCCGTGATCCCGCGGATCGTGGG
>JADZGG010000099.1 GCA_020854015.1 Flavobacteriales bacterium | reverse complement strand
GAGTACCTGCGCAGCAACATCATGCGGTTCCACCCCAGGGCGGGAGGTCGCTGAATGCAGTGGGGAACGGAATAGGAACCTACTGGACCCGAATGCGCTTGGAACGGTCGAAGAAAACGCCGTCTATATCGGTGCGTGGCGCCGGCCGACCCAGCAGATCATAGCGAGGGATGTCGCTGTACCGGGGGGCATTGAGCTCAGAAATGCCGGTCAACGTGGCCGGTGAGGTCACGATCCGCACCTCATCCAAGTCCCAGTTACCACCGGAACCTTGGTAAGCCTGCAGTTCGATCTGGAACATGCCGCTTACGTTGCCTTCTGGAGCCGCCACCACACCCACATCCGTAAAAGTTGACAGTGTGAACATCGTTTGGACGTAAACGTCGGATACAAGTTCAGGTGCGGCGCCATTGACGGAGATGCTCACACGAAGACGTTCAGGGCCATCGCTACCCGATCGGTGCCGTACGATCACACTGTCGATGTGCAATGGCTGAAATGCCAGTCCTGAGATCAGCAGCTTATGATCATTGTCCGCGATCACCGGCCACCCGAAGGTGAAAAGGGCATTATCCCCTAATTCCACTGGATGAGGACATACATCCACACCTACGGCGCCCAAATTGGTGCCGAGCAGCACCGCGCTGTTGCCATCCGGCAAATTACAGGCTGTGCATCCCGTGTCACAGCTCAGCACTTGCGCGCAAGGCTGGTTGGGCCAGCGGTAGTCGAGGCTTTGGGCCTGCAATGCCATGGGCGAGCAAGCAAGTACAACGAAGAGCTTACGCATGCGGTCCAGACCGTCCGGGGAGTAATTGACACGGAGGCCCGGGGCCTTCAACGCACAGTGGATCCGAAAGTTCGCCTCGCGATCAACCGCTCACGCGGTCCAATTCCAAGCGGGCGCGCAAATGCTTATGAAGCAATTCGCCCATGGTGGTGCAAGAACGCAGGTCCGGAAGGCGATGCACATCGGCCAGCTCCGCCGCCAGCAAGGCCACATGCTCCGGGGTGCTGATGGTATCGCCGCGCATGACGGCGAAGAGCTGATCGAGCTGGTCCTGCGAAAGCCGATAGCGTTTCCGCAGCAGCGCGCGTTCCTCATTGGCATATTGCTGTGCCGTTTCCAAGCCGATGGTGGTGCTGGCCAGTTCCACATAAGGCTTGTTCTCCTTGAAGAACTGCGGTAGGTAGACACGGTGCCTGCCTTCGTAGCACTGCTGGTCGAAGTCGATGCTGCGGATCCGGTACTGCACCTTGTCGAAGTCCTGGATCACATCCACCACGAAGTTGTAGGCACGCATGTCGCCCAGCAGCCGCACGAAGCAACGTTCGTTGAACTTCACGAACTCCTTGCTTAAGCGTACGGCGTTCAAGTTGCCCCCAAAGTGCTGTGGTGCTGCAATGAAGTCATCGCCCGGTACACCGATGATGTGCTCTTCGACAAGCGTTCCCTCGCCGTACATGTAGTTGATGCGGTTGGGGCTCAGTAGGTGCTCCAGCTCCAGGCCGTAGATCCGACTGGCGTCGGCCTTCTTGATGTAGTAATAGTCGTGATTGTCGTTGATCTGATTCAGGATCTTGATCCGGAAAGGTTGGCTGTTGCCGTAGATGCAATAGTCGATGCTCGCCACCTTCAGGTAGTCGATCGGACGACCATCGGCGATCAGCAATTGGTACACCTCCACCAGTCGCGCATGAAGTTCCTCTTGATCCGAAGGCCTCAGCAGCACCGTGTTCCATAAGGTCTCCCTGCCGTTATCATCCACTTTGGGGATCAGTCCATCGAAGCGCAGTAGTTCCGCATAATCGATCGGAAGGTGCACCTTGCGCGAATGTTGCTCCAAGTAGGTGTTCAGCTCAGTACCCACCGGGTACATCGGCTTCTTGCGCTGGATGTGTTCCGGCTCCATGGTGCGAAGTTCGTGCGATGGGATCAAGGTGCTCGCAGCGCATCGTGAATGGCCTGCAGCAAGCCATTCTTGCGCTTGTCATCAGCGAGCTGCCAGAACATGATGCCACCGAGACCCTCGGAGCGGACGTAGCGCGCCTTGGCAGCCACGCTCTCCGCATCATCATAGGTCACGAACTCTTTGGTGGCTGAGCGATAGGCGTATGGCGCCTGGGCCTTTTCGTCGCGCAGTACTCGCCAGCCTTTCGCTTCAGTGACCACCGTATCCAATGCGCTGGTGGTGCGCGTATGGCTGAACACGCCGGGCTGGAAAAGGCCATTGTCCTTCGCAGGCACCTGTTTCCAGAAGCGCGCATAGAACGCCGCGCCGATCACCACCTTGCTCCTTGGCACCTGCAACGAATCCAGCACCTGCACCGCACGGGCCGCGGATAGCGACTGTTCCTTCACCGGGAAAAGTGCGGTGTGATGACCGGTGTGGCGGCTGAAACCATGTACAAGGTCGTAGCTCATGATGTGAACGCGGTCCACTTGCACCATCACGCTGTCCCATTCAAAGCCCTTGACGATGCATGCCTCCGTACCACCCACGGCGAAGCTGACCTCGGCCTTCGGTCCTAAGGAACGCCTAAGTTCCTGCACCAATAGCGTGAAATTCCGTCGGTCCTCAGGAGCGAAGAGATGCCCTTGCGGTCCTTGCACGGCGGGATACTCCCAGTCCAGGTCGATGCCGTCCGCCCAGGTGCGTTTCAGCAGCTTCCGAGCGCTTTCCGCAAAGCGTTTCCGACCTTCCTCGCGGCTGAATACCTCCGAGCAGGTGGGACAATTGCCCCAACCGCCAAGGGAAAGAAGGACCTTCAACGAAGGGTGTTGCCGCTTGAGGCCGACCATCTTCCTTATGACCTTTTCCTGCGAAGGCGGTACCACCATACTATCTCCTTCAAGGTGCCCGAAGCACCAGATCAGGTGTGTCAGTTGGTCAATACGCCGGCTTTCCAGATCGTGACCATCACCTGAGTAGTAGCCGATCAGCGCCGGCGTGAGAGTGGCTGGAAGGGAGGTCTGCGCGAGCCCAATGACGGAGTTCACGAGGAGCACAAAAGTGAGGGTAGCGCAGCGAAGGTGCATGGACGTGGAGCAGCGAGGGCCAAGCTACTTCGCCGGATGCTTGCCCGATCGAACACTTGCGCTCAGAACACACCGACCTTGATGCTCATTGAAGCGTTGAACCCTTCCATTGCGTTCTTCGGCGTACCCGGCAGCGTAACGTCCGAGGTGTAGCGATACGAAGCCCCGAGCCCTAGTTTCACCAACTTCACCAAGTTCACTTCCAGGTCGATACCTGGCTCCAGGACGAAGAAAGCCTGGAAGTCATCATGGTACGAATAGGGATCGAAGTCCTGCTGAAGCCCGGTGAAGGTCTGATAGCCGCAACCACCTGCCCCGATGAGGATCGGCAGGCTGATGTGGACCGGGCTCCGATAGGCGATGATGGGCTCGAGCAACAATCCGCCATACCCGGTCTGGAACCGGCTATTCCGTTGTGGGGTGAGGCCATCGGCGATCAGGTAGGCATCGTAGTTCGCGTTGTTCACCGGCGAGACCAGTCCGTAGCCGGCAATACCGAGCGTGAAGCGGTGGTCAATGATCCAGCCGCCACGAAGGCCCACAAGCATGGCGTCCTGATCCATGATACGGGTGTAAGCGGCCGTGGGTGCGCCCCACCCTCCGTAATGGAGATCGTGATCGGAGCCGAAAAGCGTGCGCATGGGCTGCTCCTCGGTGGACTGGGCATGGAGTGCTCCGGTGAGTGTGAAGAGTGCACCAAGAGCGACAGAACGGAAAGTTCGGGAGGTCATGTTGAAGGTGTTGTTGCCCCTATGACAACAGCCTGCCTGATAACCCCCACGCGTCGAAAGAAAAATGACTCCGACCAGCTCCTCCGCATCGACTATAGGGAGAGCCGGACTTTCGAGGCTTTTCCGTGTTAGATTCAACGTATGGATGCGCCGTATTTGCAGGATGCACCGTATGTGAACATCTCAGCCGATCCGGCGAAAGGTTTGCTGAGCGTAACATGGAAGAACTTCGCGCCCAGCGGCACCTATCGGTGCACCTTGGACCTGGCTGTCCAGTGGATCTCGGACCTCGATCTCAGCTACTTCCTCACCGACCAACGTAGGAGGGGCGCCATCCTGCACGACGATGAATTGTGGCTCATCCAGAACTGGTGCCCCCGCATGGGCCGCACCTGCCTTAAGCGTGCAGCGATCGTGCAGAGCCCGGACTTCTTCAACCGTAGTACCCTGGAACGAGTGGTGGAGTCCGTGCAAGGCACAGTACCCTTCCCCATCCGCTTCTTCCGTAACCCTGAAGAAGCGCTGCATTGGCTGATGACCGGAGAGGACCTTCCCCAGATCCTAGATGTGCCCTACTAGGGCACGAACGGATCCGCGACCCGCGGGTCGACCAAGAGCGGTTCGTCCGTCAAGGTCTTCAAGAAGGCCACCAAGGCCTGCTTCTCGTAAGTGGTGAGCGCCAATTGGTAGGGCGTGCCACCGATGGTCATGTCCGTGGTCAACCTGTCATCGATGAACGCATGGGGTTTCAGACCACTGTTGTAGTGTTCAACCACTTCCTCCAACGTCCCGAAGCGGCCGTCATGCATGTAAGGACCGGTCACCTCCACGTTGCGCAGGCTGGGTACCTTGAACTTGCCATTGTCCGCAGGGTCACCAGTACGCTCACCCACTCCATTGTCGACATACTCCAGGTCCAACGCATTGTTCATGGAACCCGGAGTGAAGAAATTGGCCGTCATGTGGCACTGGTTGCAGCGCGTTTCCTGGCTGAAGAAGAGCGCCTTACCGCTAAGTTCCAAGGGGGTGTAGTCGGCGAAACTGTTCGCCTCACCTTCATCGTAGCGGGTGCGGTAGGAAACGATGGAGCGAACGAACTGCGCAAGTGCCAGGGATATCCGTTCGGAGGTGATCG
>JADZGG010000098.1 GCA_020854015.1 Flavobacteriales bacterium | reverse complement strand
GCCTTCACCGACACCTGGAGCGAACCGTTGGTGCTCTTGCCCACGGAGAAGGGGATCGACGAACGAAGGAGTTGCTTGTCCTTGCGGTCGAAGGTGAACGTGACAAGGCCGCCGGCCGTGAGCAGGAACTGCATCTCCGGTGTGTAGCTCGGCGCCACGAAGGGAACGAACTTCAGGGGGCCCGCCTCGAAGCTCAAAGCCCGCAACGAATCCGTGTTGTGCAACATGTCGGCGATCACCGTGTGCGGAACGGTGTCCCTCAATTGATCGTCCTGCGCATGAGCCACCAGGCCTGTGGCGAAGCAGAAGAACAGAAGCTGCGAACGGAGCGGGAACATGGTCCGGGAGAGCGGAGGCTTGCGGGTCAAGATAGCCGCTACCCTTGAACAGCACCCACGTGCAAGTGTGATCCGTTCCGGGCGCAAATTCTACCTTTCGCGGACACCAAGACCATCTCTCCATGTCCATCTCTTTGCGTTCATCACTGATCCTGGCGGCGACGCCGCTGTTGATCGGCGGCGCTGCGGCACAGAACATTCGTTTGAACCTCTTCAGCGGTTACACCTTCCAGGACAAGTTCCCTTTGGGTGGCAGCTATTACTACGGTGGGTACACCTACACCTACAGCGATGGGGTGATCGGTGAGAGCGCGCACTTCGGTGGCAGCCTGGAGTTCGAGGTGCGCCGCAACAAGAGCATCGAGCTCCTGTACCAGAACCAGCCCACCAATGGATACATCCGCACCGGCCTGGGGGAACTGGGGCCCTATGATGTCTCGGCCAACTACATCATGTTGGGGGGGCTCAACTACATCCCCTTCAACGAAAAGGTGAAGGGCTACGGCGGCATCAACCTGGGCTGCGCGTTCATGACCGGTGATGCCGAGGCCACCAAATTCGCCATCGGTGCCAAGCTCGGCCTGATGATCGAAATGTCACCCGCTGTCGGGCTGAAGCTGGGCGCCCAGTTGTTGAGCCCGATACAAGGTGCCGGTGGTGGCTTCTACTTCGGCACCGGCGGTGCCAGCGCAGGCGTGAGCACGTACAGTTCGATCTACCAGTTCGGCTTCACCGGTGGTCTGGTGTTCACCTTCCCCCGTGGTGGTGGCGCACCCTCAGCACCCCGCCCAAGTTCCAGCATGCCACCGCCGCCCCCTGCCGGCAGCGTGCCTCCTCCTCCCCCGCCCCCTCCGCCCCCACCACAGCGCTGAGGGTCGCCTTGCAACTTCGTTGGAACGCCCGGCCTGCTGCCGGGCGTTCTGCTTGAGCCCGATCGCTTGGCACGGTACGTCCTTTCGAACATGCACCTGTGAGCCGAGCATCCATCGGAACGGGAACGAGGATGCGTATGAACGAGAACGGCCGCCTTGTGAAAGGCGGCCGTTCCCATGAGGTGTGTACTGTTCAATCGCCGAACGCGAAGGCGATGCTCAGGGCCATGTAGCTCTGCGCGTCCAACTGCTTGGTTTCGAAGCCCCAGTAGTAGTTGCCGGACAGGATCAACGCATTGCCATTGGCGAGGTACAAGGACACCCCGGCCTCCGGCTGCACCAGGAACTGCCAGGGGTCCTTCTCCAATCGGTACAGGCCCATGTCCAGTGTGCGACGGAAATAGGCCGTGCCCGCGCCGATGCCGATGAAAGGCCGGATGTCCTTGCCATCGCAGAACACCTGATCCACCTGCAGGCTCGCGGTGAAGGCGTTCGTGTAGCGGTACTGCACACCTGTCAACGCGGCTGTGCCATCGTAGTAGGTGGCGAGCTCCTTCTTCTCGAAAAAGGTCTGCCAGCCGATGTCGATGCCGACCGCACGGTTCACATCCACCATGTTCCGGTAGCCGAAGTTGAAGCCGCGGAACGAGGGGTTGTTGATGAAGTCATGCAAGTCGCCCGTAGCAATGCTGATCGGGTACTCCAGCATGTAGATGTTCTGTTGTGCACTGGCGATCATGGGAGCGCCGAGCAGGAGCGAAAGGGGGAGGATGGTCCGCAGCATGGCGCCTTATTGTTGAAGGTAGGGGGACTGCTTGAAGGCCTGGTCGATGCCCGTGTTCGCCCGGGTGATGATGCTGGCGTTCGAGCCCTCCAACAAACCGTTGAAGACCGACAGCCACACCACAGGCACGTTCTGCGTCGGGCTCACATCGCTCGGCACGTTCATCTGAATGATCAGTGAGCCGGTCGTGTAGGATGTGTACGTGGGGTAGTAGCCAGGGTAGTACCAGCCATAGCCACCGTAGGGATAGTACCAACCGTAGTACCCACCATAGCTGTAGTAGACGTCCACGTTCTCGGTCTTCACGGCCGAGGCCAGCACCACCACATCGGCGACCGCGGGGTTGTCCACTTCGGTCCAGCCCAACGCGTTCAGGTTGGAACGGATGCGACCCAGGATCTGATCGCCGTAGGCCGGCGCCACCATCTCAGGCAGCTCTCCGTTGGCCAGGTTGCCTGTAACGATCACCACACTGTCCGGCAGTGCATAGGTGTTGGCCGCTTGGAAATCGAACGACGGTGAATGGTCCGTGTACGTCATGTCGTACTCGTCGATGTAGTCCGGCACTTCCGGATAACACCCGCTGAACAGGGCCGAGGCCACCAACAGCGAACCAAGGAGGGTCTTCTGGTTCCGCATTGTGAGAGATCTTGTGTTCTGGTCCGCGAATGTAACGGCTGCTTCCGCACCACCTCAGAGCAGCGGCGCGCAGCAGCGGCAGCGGTCCCAAAAACCTACTTTCGCACAACTCCCGTTCGCATGAAAGCACGTGTCCGTTCCTTTGGTCCCCTCCTGTTCATCGCCTTGCTGGGGCTCGCCGGCTGCGCACCCAGCACCAGCATCGTGCAGAGCTGGCGCGACCCCGAGGTATCGGTCGCCGACGGCACCTACAACAAGGTGCTCGTGGTCTGCCTCATCAAGGACGAGACCACGCGCCGCATCGGTGAGGACCACATGGTCGCCTTCCTGAACGGTCACGGCGTGGCCAGCTACACGCTGTTCGGCGACCAGCTGGAGAAGATCAACGAGGAGGGGATGAACGCGAAGATGGTGGCGGGTGGCGTGGATGCGGTGATGATCATGCGGCTGGTGGACCAGAGCAAGGAGCAGACCTATGTGCCCGGCACCACATACCCCAGCTACTATGCCAGCCCGTACGGGTACTACGGATACAGCTACGGCTACTACAGCACACCGGGGTATGTGCAGACCACCACCATCTACACGGTGGAGTCCAACCTCTACAGCACCCGGCGTGGCAAGCTCATCTGGACAGGGACCACCAGCACCGTGGACCCCTCGGACCTGGGCCGGACGGTGGATGACATCATGGGAACGGTGTATGACCGCATGAAGCGTGACGGCCTCATCACCGCGGCACCAGTGGCGAAGTGAACGACGCATGAGGCCTGTGCTCCGGGCACCCCTTTGGAAGGCCCTCTGCCTGTTGTTGATCGGTGCGCACGGACCCTTCGCCCGTGCGCAGAGGACCAACACCCAGCTTTGGGTCGATGGCATCGTGGGCAAGAGCGTCGCCTCCTACTACATGGCGGAGTGCGAGTTCAGTTACCAGACGCTGCTCTCCGATCAAGGCCGATGGGAAAGCCTCAATGCCAGCCCCAGCCTGGAAGTAAGCCCCACCGCGCATTGGAGCTTTCTGGTGGGACTGCCCCTTTCCTACACCAAGCAACGTGAAGGCGACGCTACGTTCGAGTGGCGTGGCCAGGTCGGTGCGAAATACACCTTCACACCCTTCAAGCGGGTACAGACCCGCCTGAACCTGCGCTACGAGGACCGCAACGTGCGGGACCAGGAGAGCGGCCAACTGCTGCAGAGCCAGCGCGCCCGTGTGCGGGCCGAGGTGGTGGTGCCGCTGGACACCCGGAACTACAGTGCCGATACCATGTGGTACGCCCTCGCCGACGCCGAAGCCTTCGTGACCATGGACCAGGATGTGCAGGAACGTTTCGCGAACCGCGCGCGTGTGCGCATCGGATTGGGGCGCAAGTTCAGCTACAACTGGCGCGCCGAGGTCGTCTACACGTTCCAGCGCTCACGCAATGCGATCGCCGACACCGATCCGACCACGGACCACATCTTCCGGGTGCGCCTCAAGTACTACTTCACCCCGCGCAGCCGCGTGCAGGCCCAGGGGGACAATGCGAACTGAGGTGCACCGCGCACCCCGAAGGATGACCTAGCGCCGCCGTCCGCCACCACCGCCGCCGCCGCCCCGGGTCGCACCACCACCGGATGGCCGTTGTGCGGGAGCGCTGCGCTGTTGCTGGAAGTTGTTCATGTTCTGCTGACCGCGCTGGCGGTTCTGCATGTCACGGTTCAGCTGTTGCTGCGTGCCGGGGTTCATGGTCGGTCCTGCTGGCCGCGTGGAAGGTTTGGTGGCCCCACCGGTGGAAGGCCGCGTGGTGCCTGCGTTCTCCCACTTGCCGTTCTGTCCCGGCTGCTGGAACCCGCCCTTCCCATTGTCGCGGTACACGTTGCCCTGCTTGTCGGTGAGCACATTGTTGCTGCCCGGCCGTGTGGCGGGTTGTGTGCTGGGCCGTCCGGTGCCCTGCCCGGGGCGCGCCGCATTGCCGGGCATGGTGCTGGGGCGCGAAGGCGTTACACCGGGACGTCCACCGCTGTTGCCAGGTCGGTTGCCACCCCCGTAGAAGTTGTTGCTGTTGTCGATGTTGATGGTGTTGCCACCGCCATGGTAGCCGCCGTGGTAGCCGCCATGATAGCCACCGTGGTAGGGCGGATGGTACATGGGTGGGCCCCAGTAGCCGCCGTAATGCGGATAGCCGCCCACGCTCACGTGCAGCCAGCCGTAGTTCACGCTCATGCCCATGCTCCAGCCGTAGTATGGGTTGTAGTGCATGCTGAAGCCGTAGGTCACCGGGCGTGGATAGTACACGGTGCCATACCAGGGCTGGTAGTAGTAACCCGTGCCGTACACCACTGTGGGACCGTAGACGTAGCAGCCGGTGTAGCCCGGGGTGTAGCCCACGTACACCACCGTCGGTGTGCTCTCGTACACCTGCACGTACTTCACGTTGTAGTTCGGGCTGCTCGGCGGAATGTCCTTCACCTCGGCAGGCACCTTCGTGCACACCTTCCACGGTCCGTTGGCCTGGTCGCTGTCGTACCATATCGCGTTCTCGCAGGCGTAGTAGTGCTCGCGGATGTACAGCACCGTTGTGGAGGCGTTCTCCGCTTCGTAGACCACCGTGCCCTCGAGCAGTTTCCATTTCGGTTCCCCGTCATAGGTGATGGTGGTGGTGGTGCTCGACAGGTCCACCTTCGCGGTCTGGGGGATCGATGCATCAAGCACGGCTTCGCGTGAGGCCGTGGTGCCCGCCACACTGCTCAGCACGTTGGCCTTGGCACTGCCTTCGGGGATCAGCGCGAACTCCGCAGGCAGCTTGTCCGCAGGCACATAGGTCCAACTGTTCCCGTCCAGCTTCGCACCCTTGTACCAGCGACCGCTCAGCAGCACGAAGTACTGCTGCGAGGCCACGTCCATGAAGATGTCGTTGTCGGTGTTGGTGACGTACAGCAGCTGTGTGCCCTTGATGGGTTCGAGCTTCGCTTCGCCTTCGGTCTGCACCAGTTCGGTGGGTTTGGTGCTCACCACCACCTCCGGGGTCACCGGTTTGCCGTCGGCGTCGGTGCGCTCCAGGTCCGTGGTGGTGGTGTCCTTGGCCATCAGCGACACCAGCTCCGTGGGTGCGGCTTGCGTGGGCTTCCAGGGGCCTTGCACCGCATCGGCCTGGTACCAGAGCGACGAGCCGTAGAGGTAGAGCGTGCTCTTGCCCTTCTCCCGCGCCATGAAGTAGGGGGAGTTCACCGCACGCTCGTAGTTGGTCTTGTCGATGGCCTGGTACTTGGGCTCACCGTCCAACAGCACCAAGGCCGCGGGGGCCTTCTTGTACACGATGGTGGGCGCTTCGTTCTTGAAGGCCGGTGTCTCCTTCTGGTGCTCGGTATCCAATGAAGCGATCAACCGATCGATGGAGATGGGTTGCGTGTGCAGGGGGATCTGGTAGGCCAGGTAGCGTTTCCACTGCCCCATGACGGCCGTGTCGGTGAGGTTGGGGAAACGGATGTCCGTGACCTCAAGCTGCGTCACCGTGCCCATCCGTGTGCTGCGGTCCACTTCCAGGAACCCCTTCACCCAGATGGCGCCGAACACGGGATCCTTGCCCTTCTCCGTGCCGCTCAACGCAGCACGCGCACTGAACCGGCCATCGGCATAGCTCTCCGGCTGGGGCTGGTAGATCGTGATCGTGCGACCGTCCGCATCCAACACCATGGGCCACTGGTCCTGGGCAAGGGTGCAGATCGGAAGAAGCAATGCGAGGGTGGCAATGAACCGCATGGAGCGTGATCGATGGTGAGGATGGAACGAAGGGAGCGTGATCGAACGGCGAAGGTAATCGGCACCTTGGCAGCTGCTCTGCTCTTGGGCGGCATCACCTCAGGACGCCGACGTGCAATGCGCGCGATCATGCCACGACCGTCGGTGATCGCTGCCCAGCTTGTATCCTTGAAGTTCGTTACCGACCAGCCATGCACATCCTCGACCAGTTCTCCATCGCCAGCCTCCTGGTGTTGCTGCCAGCAGGGGTGCACGCGCAGCACGATGCACCGGCACCGCCGGAGGAACATGCCCGCCACGAGGTGAGCGCGTTGCTCGCGCATACGCATGTGTCGCAGGGCATCGACGTCAACGGCGACCAGAGCTGGTTGGTGCTGCCCAGCTGGGGCCTCAACTACAACTACTGGCTCACCCCGCGTTGGGCCATCGGCCTGCACAGCGACCTGATCACCGAGACCTTCGTGGTGACCGAGAACCTCCACGGCGGCAAGGAGAAACCCGTGGTGGAACGCACCAAGCCCATCGCTCCTGCGCTCATGGCCACCTACCGGCCGTTCGAGCATTGGGCCTTCACCCTCGGGGGCGGCATGGAGTTCGCCAAGGAGGAGGACCTGGCACTGCTCCGGGCAGGCACCGAGTACACCATTCACCTGGGCGGACCGTGGGAGACCAGCGGCAGCCTCGCCTACGACTTCCGGATGAACGCCTACGACAGTTGGACGCTCGGCCTGGGGATCACGCGGACCTTCCGTTGAACGGCCATCCTTAAGGTCGCACAAGCTTCGGACTTGATCGGTCCGCACATGCGCGCTTCCGGCGTTAAGGTCGCCCGCTCCATCGGGTCCGTGTGCCGGATCATCCACATGCGTGTCGCGATCGAAGGCGGATGCGCGAACTTCGATGGACCAAACACCAACGCACCATGAAACACCTTGCCGCACTGCTCTCCGTCTCCCTCACCATCGCCGCTCAAGGCCAGATCACGCACGAGCTCGTGGTGGAGGACGATGAGTTCAACCCGCCATCGCTCACCATCGCCTTGGGCGATCACGTTCACATCACCTGGGACAACAGTGTGCAGAACGACCACGATGTAACGCAGATCTCCGAGGCCACGTGGAACGTGAACGGCACCACGCTCTTGCCCGGTGGTTTCCAGTTCGGCGTGGGCACGCCCAACCCCGGCACGGATTTCACCATCACCCCCACCGCGACGGCGTGGTACATCTGCACCATCCACGCCAGCATGGGCATGAAGGGCGTGATCAACGTAACGGGCGGCAACGGCATCGAAGAGGCCACGGCACAGGAGCTGTACCAGCTGGCACCGAACCCGGCCAACACCACGGTCACGGTGGTGTCACCCAACAGCGGTGCCTTCAACGTCCGCTTCACCGATGCCGCCGGACGCCTTTGCATGGACCGCACTTTGAACGCCGAACGCACCGTGGACGTGAGCACGTTGACCGAGGGCCTCTACCTCGTGGAGTTCCGCGACCTGCGTGGTAAGCTGCTGGCACGTCAGCGTGCGGTGGTGGCCCACTGAGCACGGCGCACCCGACCTGATCGCGGACCCCGGCAGTGCTGCCGGGGTCCGCTGCGTTCTGGGGGAATGCAGGCATTTCGCTTCTTTCGCAAGCGCGAAGGCCACAACGCCATCCGCTGAACACTCCCTCTCCCATGACCCGCACAAGCACCCTGTTCCTCTCCCTGCTGCTCGCACTGCTGGCCCACACCGCGCGCGGCCAGGCGGCCCTGCTGGTGCTGATCTTCGGCGACAAGGCCGCCACGGAGAACTTCCACTTCACCCTCGATGCGGGCCTCAATCTCAGCAGCATGCCTGGCGTCAGCGGCACGAGTTCGGCCCACGGCTTCTACTTCGGCCTGGGCACCTATGTGAAGCTCAACGACAAGTGGGCCTTCACGCCGGAGTTCAAGCCTCTTTCACCGCGCGGTGGCAAGGGCTTTGAGAGCGCCTTCGTCGACACCACGGGCGTGGCCGGCAGCTACGAAACACAGCTGGAGCTGAACTACATCGACATTCCCTTACAGCTGCACCGACGCCTCAGCGATCGCTTCTATGTGCGCGCCGGTCCGCAGATCAGCTACCTCACCAGTGCCAAGCTGGCCACCACCGGTGCCCTGGTGGGCGGCGATGATTTCACGGTGACCAGGGACATCAAGGACGATGTGGAGCGCATCGAGCTCGCCCTGCCCGTGGACCTCGGTGTGGTGTTCACCAAGCCGCGCGGCTTCAAAGGCATCGACCTGCGCGTGCGGTATTGCCTGGGCCTGACCGAAGTGTTCAAGAGCAACGCGGCCGGCATCTC
>JADZGG010000097.1 GCA_020854015.1 Flavobacteriales bacterium | reverse complement strand
GTACGGTGCCGCTCTTCTACAGTCAGGTGCACGGCCTGAACGAGTTCGAGATCGGTCTGCTGCTAGGGATGAACGGGCTGTTGATCTTCCTCGCTGAGATGCCGTTGATCAAGTATTGCGAGGACAAAGGCTTTGATCGCACATGGGTGATGATCCTGAGCGTGCTGCTCTTCGCGCTCAGTTTCGCGGTGTTCAACCTCTTCCCGATCATCGCTTTCCTGTGGGTCGGTATGATCCTGGCGACAGTGGGTGAGATGCTGAACTTCCCCTTCATGAACCGCTTCGCCTACGATCGTGCGGATCACGGTCCTCCGGGCGCATACATGGCGCTCTTCACCATCGGTGGGAGCGTGTCGCACATCATCGGTCACACCCTCGGCCTTAACCTGATCGCGCGCTATGGTTTCAGCACCACCTGGTACTTGTTCACTGGCTTGCTGCTGTTCGCCACGGTGTTGCTTTTCTTCCTGAAGCGAATGGTGGAGCGGGAGGAACAGGGGTGAAGTGCACGCTCACCCCAGTGTGCTCACCACACCTTCAATGGCGTCCTTCAATTTCTCGCAGGCGCGGATGGTATCGGGGAAAAGCTCGGCACGCGGGTGCATGGCACTTTCGCGCAGGGCGTCCACGGCGGCAGGCAAGTGCGAGCACCGGGGCTCCGTGGCAATGCCGTGCTCCATTTGCTGGTCGATCTCGGCAATGAGCGCTTCGTCCACCTGGTCGTGGCGCAATTCGGTCTGCAGCATGAGCACCGTGCGACGGAGAACGCGCAAGCGGCGGGCGAGGTCCAGATCGTTCATCTGGGGGCGAAGATCGTGAACGGCACCTGTGATGCGTCGAACCTCTTTCCGGTGAGTCCGTCAAGAGGCGCCGTCATCGCTTGAGCACTTGTCGCAGATGGTGTTCCAAGTGGTCCACGTAATCGGCCATGAAGTGAAGGAGGGTGGCAGGTTCACCGAGATCGGGAGGGTGGAAGGCGATGCGGCCAAGGTCGTGCTCCACTCGCGCGCGAGTGAGCTCGGTGGCGGGTGTCCCTTCCATCACGTAGGCCAGGTGCAGGTTCAAAGCGCTCCACAGCGTGAGCAGTTCCCTCCAATCCGCACTGCGGTAGTGTTGCACGCGCACCCAATGGTCCTGGTCGTAGCCCTCGAAGCGTAGGCCAGGCATGCCCTGGGCCCGCACGAAACGACCGTGGTTGTTGCTGGCCGAATCGATGAGGTGGCCGATCACTTCCTTGGGGCACCACTTACCTGGCGCGGATGGGAGCGAGGCGTCCGCATCCGTGAGTTCTGCCATACGTGGCATGGCCGTTCGAACGACATTACGCAAACGCTTCCACGGTTCATTCATGGTGCAAGTTGGCACACCAACAGCGTTCAGTTCCTAGTTTCACGGTGAACTCCGCCTGATGTCCTCTTTCCCGCTCACCCTTACACTGGCGTTCATTGCCACCACCGCCCTGGCCGTCGTGCTCTTCCAACGGGCCACACATCAACACCGCATCACGCTGTCCATCCTGATCGGTTGGGCGTTGCTGCAAGGCACCATCTCGTTCACCGGTTTTTACCTGATGGAGTCCGGCATGCCACCGCGTTTCGTACTGCTCGTCGGCCCGCCGGTGCTCCTCATGCTTTTTCTCTTCCTAGCCGCGACAGGCAAGCGCTACATCGATGGACTTGATGCGAGCAGGCTTACGCTGTTGCACGTGGTGCGTATCCCTGTGGAGCTTGTATTGTATGGCCTCTTCACATACGGAGCTATTCCTGAAGTGATGACCTTCGAGGGCCGCAATTTCGATATCATCTCCGGTCTAACTGCACCGCTTGTATACTACTTCGGATACGTGCGGCCCTGGCTCAGTAGGTCCATCCTCATCGGCTGGAACATCGTCTGCCTGGCACTGTTGGTGAACGTGGTGACCCATGCTGTATTGGCCGCACCGACGGACTTCCAACAGATCGCCTTCGATAAGCCGAATGTGGGCGTGCTGTATTTCCCCTTTGTGTGGCTGCCCTGTTTGGTGGTGCCGCTGGTTTTATTCGCTCACCTGGTCTCTTTGCGCAGGTTGTTGGCGTCGAGACCTTGAGGGAATTGCGTTCACTGCACCCGCAGCACCTCGCCCTCGTCCACCAGGCCCATCAACCGCACCCAAAGCTCTCCGCCCGGGGTGGTGTGGTCGATCTCGAAGCAGCCGATCATGGGCCGGCCGTATTGGGTGCCACGGAACACTGGGGCGCCTTCAAGGGGCGCCTCCACCGGGAGCCAGCCTGGCGGTTCGTCCGATGCGCGCAGCGACCCGTATCGTTGTGTCAACACCTCGATGAATTCCGGCCATCGCGGTGGTTCGGCCCATCGGAAGCGATCGGTGCCAAGGCCCATGGACAATTCGGTGGGGCCCAGTTCCTGGCCCTCGTGCAGCATGAAGAGTTGGAAGGTGCCGTCCGCTGACTTCTCCATCAACAGAGCTGCTCCGGGGAGCATACGAAGGCCACGGTGGTAGGTGCCGAGCGGTGGCGCTGTTGAATGATAGG
>JADZGG010000096.1 GCA_020854015.1 Flavobacteriales bacterium | reverse complement strand
ATCCCCTGAATGGGTCTGCAAGCGGTCCTACTCGATCCGTGTGCGCTAGGTTCCGCTTATTCGACGAATCAGGAGCTTTCGTCGATGGATCCACCCACGGGTCAGAACCCCTGAATGTCAAGTGGTCCGAACCGCTTTCTCTTCAGATTCCGTCAACAAAAGCTCCATTTTCCGCTCCGATCGCCCACCTTGTCGGCCTTATGCTCGCCTTCACCACTCAGACCGATCCGGAGTATGTCGTTCCCACCCACCGATCGGCCCTCGACAGTTTCTTCCTCCGTTTCATCCGCGATGAACGTGACCTCCCCTTCGTGTACAAGACCATTGAGGTCTCTTGCACACTGATCCCTGCAGGGGTGTTGTTGTTCATGCCCTTCGTCACGGGCTGGATCTGGTGGACCATCGCGCTGGTCTATCTGTTCATCAACAACGTCACCTACAAGGGCCCCTTCGGGCTCATGCTGCACTGCACCACGCACCGGCCGTTCTTCAAGGCCCCGTGGATGAACTTCTACCTGCCCTGGGTGCTGGCGCCCTTCTTCGGACAGAGCCCGGAGACTTACCACGCGCACCATGTGGGCATGCATCATGCGGAGAACAACCTGGAGCCGGATGAGAGCAGCACCATGCCTTACCAACGGGATTCCGGATGGGCCTTCACCCGATACTTCCTCATCTTCTTCTTCACAGGCATTTACACGCTGGCTGCCTATTTCTTCCAGCGGAAACGCAATCGCCTGCTTTACCGGGTAGTGCGTGGTGAGTTGCTGTTCATTCTGGGCTGTGCCCTCCTCTGCACGGTGAACTGGCCAGCCACTCTGGTGGTCTTCATCCTGCCCTTCATCATCTTCCGCTTGGTGGCCATGGCCGGCAACTGGGTGCAGCACGCCTTCGTGAGCGCCGACCAGCCCGGTAACCCCTACCAGAACAGCGTGACCTGTATCAACGTGAAGTTCAACCATAAGTGCTGGAACGACGGCTACCACATCAGCCACCACATCGATGCCACCATGCACTGGACGGACCATCCTCGCTATTTCCGGGAACATCTCCAGGATTTCGCGGACAACCGTGCGGTAGTGTTCGCCGGCCTTAACTACCTGAACATTTTCGGTATGCTCATGAGCGACCGTTACGACAAGCTCGCAGAGCACTTCGTGAATGTGGGCAACGTCTACAAGAACGACGAGGAAGTGATCGCATTCCTGCGCAGTAGAACGGCACCGGTCCCATTCGCCAGTGGCCAAGTGGACCAAGTGGTCTCTTTAGCCTAGGTCAGTACACGAACGCATAGACCATGCGCGTGAAACCGCGCTCGTCCAGAATATCGCGGTCCGTGTTCCGGGTGAAGCCCAGTCGGGCATAGAGCCGCTGGGCCGATTCCATGGTGGGCCTGGTCCACAGAACAAGCGCCGTGGCCCCGTCCTTGCGAGCCCGTTCGACGGAGGCCCTTACCAACGCTTCGCCCGCGCCTTCGCCTCTAGCTTCCCGCGCTACGCCTAGCATGCGGATCTCGCGTTCACCCGGTTCCGCCACTTGTTGGAGGGTACTGCCTTCGTACAAGTAAAGCACAGCCCCGATCACGGTCCCATCCGGTCGACAGGCCATGAGTTGCGTTCCACCGCTCATCAAGGTCTCAGGCTTCAGGTTTGCAGCGGCCCGTTCCGCATCCACGTAGCCATCGCCCACGTACACGTCGAACTGAACTGCGCATGCTGCAGTCCGCTCCGCGCTGGTCTGTGCCTCACGGACGGTGATGCGCGATGGAACGTTGGCTTGGGACATGGCGGCAATGTCGGTAAGTCCTGTGGATCATCGAAAAGGCCGACGTGGAACGTTCATGGAAAGCCGTTATTTTCATCGAGTAGAACCACCTTCGCATGAGAACGTCCAAGCAGATCCTTGTTGCGGTCGTTGCTTATTTCTCTCTTGTCGCTTTAAGCGACAATAAGCCAGAGATCCCGGATCTGCCGAAGCCGTTCCGGGAGAAGTTCGTGGTGGTGCCCGCCGGGGAAGTGACGCTGGGCGAGGAGCGGACCACTGTGCCTGGCTTCTTGCTTGCCGCCAATGAGGTCTCCAACGCCGAGTACAACGCCTTCGTGGCCTATGCCCGCGCTTCAGGCAGCGCCGAGCTGCTCGCCATCGCGCTGCCCGATACGGACCAATGGCTGCAGCCCACCACCTTTCAGGAGCCCTTGCGGGTCTGGTATCACGCGCATCCGGCTTACGCCAACTACCCCGCAGTGAACATGAGCCATGCCGGTGCTGAAGCCTACTGCCACTGGATGCAGGACCGGCTCAACGCGGAAGCAGCTGCTGGTACCCACTACGAAGTGCGCCTGCCGAGCCGTATGGAATGGTTGCGTGCCGCCAATGGCGATCATGTTGGGGGACCCTACGCATGGGGCGGTCCCTACCTCCGCAACGCAAAAGGCTGCAACCTCTGCAACTTCAGCCAGGTGGGCGATGAGCGTGTGGAGCGTGATGCAGCAACAGGCAAGCTTCAGGTCGTCACATGGACACGCGCGAGAGCACCGATCATGGGTGCAGCTGGTGCTTTGGCCGACAATGTCGACATCACCGCGCCAGTGAACGCATACTTCCCTAGTGATCTTGGACTGTACAACATGAACGGCAATGTGGCCGAGATGCTGTTGGAGGACGGCCAGGCAGCGGGTGGAAGCTGGCTGAGCCCCGGCTTTGACGTTCGCAACGAAAGTCTGATGCCGTTCACCGGCCCATCGCCCGAAGTTGGTTTCCGCGTAGCTGTAGTGGTGCGGAAAGTCTGAGGATCTTGCAGCGGCCGACTATCTGATCCGCTTCCCTTCCATCACCCCGCCTTGGTTGAAGGTGAGCCGCTTCACAGAACCGTCCTCTTCAGGGTGGAATTCGATGGTCGCATCCACCACTTTCAGGAAGAACTTATGCGGCGCTTCGCCGAACACCTCGATCTCACCTTGACGGGTCGGTAGAACGAACAGGTGATCGCCTTCGGCGCGGAAGGTGAGTGTGAAGCCTGGCATCAGTTCGAACTCGCCCGCATAGGCTTGCAGGTCGGCGTTCTTCAACGGAACCTCGACTCGCGGCTTGGGCAATGGCTTGTCCGAGCGGATCAAATGCTCGTCCCGGTCGCGGGCAAGGAACCGGGCACCGGTCACTTTGCCATCCGTGCGCTGGAAGTTGAGCGTGATCACATCGCCTTCGTAGAGGAAACGGTCGTTGCCCAGGTGGCGCAGCGGCTTTGGCGAGCTGCCCTGGCGCGTCGAGACCAACTTGTTCCCTTCCGCGGTGATGTAGCGTTCCACACCCTCGGCGTTCACATAAACCCCAGTGAGCGCTTGTGCTTCGGCAGGGGAGAGGGCCACCTCCTCTCCGCCGTAAGGCTTGCCCATGGCGATCGCGGCAAGCTCGGCGGCAAGCGCGCTTGCATCATCGCTTTCGCGGTTCACGAGCACGGCAATGTAGAGGTCCTCCTGGGGCAGGTAGATGCAATTGCTCACGAAGCCATCGATGCCTCCGCTGTGTTCGATGGTAGGGCTGCCCTGGATGTTCTTGAAGCCCCAGCCGAAGCCATAGGGATGCGTGGTGCCATCGGCCAGCACCACGCTCGTGTGCGCCTTGGCCAGCCATTCGTCCGAGACCAGTTTCCCAGCGAAGACGCTCGTGTTCCATTTCAACAGATCGCCCACGGTGCTGCGGATGTTCCCTGCAGCCAAAGGCCAGGACATGCTTACCGGGTTAGCCGGTTTCCAGCCGGTGCTATCCTCCGCGTAGCCCACCGCCTCGTTCAGCAAAGCCCCACCGCTGATCGACGCGCTGCTCTGCGTCATTCCAACTGGCTTGAACAAGTGCTCCTCGGCATAGTCCGACCATGACCGACCGGAAACGCGCTCGATGATCGCGGAGAGCAGGATGTAACCGCTGTTGCTGTAACTCCACTTGGTTCCCGGAGCGAATTCCAGCGGCTGGTCAGCGAAGCGCGCGATCAGGTCCTTCAAAGCAATGTCCTTCGCATAGGCATCCGGTGAATAGGCCGCGCCGTTGGTGAAGTTGGGTATGCCCGATGTGTGCGTAAGGAGGTGTTGAACGGTGATGGGCTGCTCTTTCTTCGGAAAATCCACATACCGCTGGATCTCGTCGTCCAGTTTCAGCTTCCCGGCTTCGGCCAATTGCAGGATCGATACTGCAGCGAACTGCTTGCTCACACTGCCGATGCGGAATTGGTTGGCGGTCGTGAGCGGCTTCTGTGCGGAAACATCGGCGCTGCCGAGTGCGCTTTCGAACAGCACCTTGCCACCCTGTGCCACGATGGCCGCTCCACCTGGGGCATCCGCCGTGAAGTGTTCAGCCATGGCCTTATCCATGGCCGTTGTTCGTTCAGGGCTTCCGACTTGTGCGTGGCAGTACGTGGTGATGGCCAGTAAGGCCGTGGAAGCGATAGGCAGTCTCATGGTGAACTCGATCTTGGACTATGAAATTGGTGTTCGTTCCTGGATTATCGCCGGTTACGTGATGAACGGCGGCCTGGATCCATGACCGCATCAGATAGCGCAGAGACCCGCTGGCTCCGACGATTGATGCGGAGTTGAGGTATTCCTCCCCGGATCCCGTCTTCCTTTGTGTGGATCCGGAACTCGCTCTCTCGCACATGGCGGATAAACCCAAGCGCATCACGCACGTGGTGAAGGAATATGGTCGTGCGCTGTACGCCTTTATCCGCGGTCGTGTGCGCACCGAGGCCGATGCAGAGGATGTGCTCCAGGATGTATGGACACAGTTCGCCAGCCATCCCGAGGTGGAGGCCATAGAGCAGGTGAGCGGCTGGCTATACCGCGTGGCGCGCAACAAGATCACGGATCGCTACCGCAAGAAGACCACCACGCCACTGGAAGACCTTTCTTATGAGGAGGAGGAGGGTGAGCTCGGATTCCGCGAGATCTTGCTGGCCGATGACCACGACCCCGACCTGGCCGAGCTGAAGCGCATCTTCTGGGAAGAACTGATGGCCGGCTTGGAAGAGCTTCCAGCGAAGCAGCGCGAGGTCTTCGTGCAGAACGAGTTGGAGGAGAAGACACTGCAACAGATCGCCGATGAAGAAGGCGAGAACCTCAAGACCATCATTTCCCGGAAACGTTATGCGGTGTTCAAACTGCGAGAGCGTCTGACCGAGGTATATCACGAACTCATCAACGGCTGATCCGATCAGCCGGAACCGAACGCCCATGAACCCCTGGAAACGTCCCTACCTCTTTCCGCTCTTCTTCATCGTTGCCGCGCTCGCCATGGGTGCTGTCGTAATGCTGTTGTGGAACGCGATCATCCCTGGTCTCACTGGTTGGGCCGTGTTGAGCTTCCCCAAAGCCCTTGGACTGTTGCTCTTGTGTCGCATTCTCTTCGGTGGCTTCCGAGGCCGGGGCGGGCATGGTGGTCCACCTTGGAAGCGGCATGCGGAATGGCGCGAGAAGTGGAAGGGCTTGTCGGAAGAGGAGCGCGCTGCGATGCGAAAACGCTGGCAAGAGCGATGCGGGCCACCCCGCGCGGAATGAACGGCGAACGGCCTCGGACCACCGGGGCCGTTCTTTTTTCAAGGTGATCGAAGTATTCCGGAACCTCGTCCGTCCACCCTGATATGACACACTCAATGAACCACCGGACACCGTTCTGGAAACTCGCGCTCGGAGGCGTGATCGCAGGCGCCGCGATCTACTTCTTTCCCTTCATCATCCCGGCCATCGCCTTCGTCTTCGTGATGGGGCTGCTGTTCCGCCTGTTCTTCGGCTTCGGCCGCTGGGGCGGTCCGCATATGCGACATGCGTATGCGGCGCATTGGCAGAGCATGTCCGAGGAGCAACGCACCGCGATGCGTTCGAAGTTCCGCGACCACCGCTGCGGCAACTGGCAGGAACCTGCTTCGAGCGCCCCCACCACACCTAATACCAACGCCTGATCATGAGAAGCAAACGGAAATTCATCGTCCTGGCCTTCGCGATCGCCAGCTTCGCAGCACTGCGGTTCACCATCGGCCCACGCTGGCATGGCCAGCACTGCGGAGCACATCATGCGCAATGCGAACAACGAGCAAGCGATGCACCGGTGTCGGAGCAGTAGCACGTTCTTGTTGAAGATGGACCGGGGTGGCTGAAGAGCCGCCCCGGTCTGCTTTCAGAGACATCGCCGGATCCAGCCATCTTTGAGACATGATGAATGTGCCCTTCGTTTTGCGCATGCAGTGGGATACTGTGCGTCGCCACCCGTTCATAGCAGGGCTGGTGGTGATCACCGCTGTGGCCGTGATGGCCTACGGGGTGCAACATGACCGCACGTTGAAAGCCGCTTCCTACGTGGTCGCGATGGGCCTTGGGGCTTTCGTGGTGGACCTCTTCGCGCAATGGAGAGCCGCAGGACCGTGGCTCCTTGTGCGAGAGCCCAAGCGTGAGGTCCTGATCGTGCTCGGGTGCACGGCCCTCGGCTACCTCACCTTGTTCGCACGTTTCGTGTTGCTGGATTGGGACAGCATGCAAGGGCTGCAACGCCTCACCTTCATTCCGCTGTTCGGCTTCGTTTTCCCCTTCTTCGTTGCTCTGATCATGCTGTGGTTGAAGTACAAGCCCCGGGAACTGGGCTTCTCCATCGCTGCATCCGTGTGGATGGCGCTTCCGATCCTCATCCTTACGGCTGGCTCGGCTTGGCTGGTTGCTCCACAAGATTTCACGATCGGACCGATCCTCGCGGAGGAAGGCTGGTCTGGCCTGCTCGTTCTTGGCTTCCTATCAGCCGGACTACCGGAGGAGTTCTCGCGCATGCTCCTGCAAACACGCCTTGGCGCTTGGTTGAAGAGCCCTGCCGTAGGCTGGTTCATTGCAACGGTGCTCTGGGCCTTCATGCACGCGCCCAAGTGGATCGGGGAAGGCACCGATCTCTACGAAGGTGTGATGAGCAGCGTTCGCATCATTCCTCTTGGGCTGCTGTGGGGCTATATGACACATCGCAGCAACAGCATTCTGCCGGCCGTCTTCGTACACGGCCTGAACGTGTGGGGTCTGCAGAATTTCTGAGTGAAGGAGCGAAGGGTCAGTGATCGATCCTGATCACTGGGCCACCTCCTATCAGGTGCTGTTCTTGCGCCACGCCCTTTTGGTCCGGCTCAATGTGGCCGATCAGTCGCAGGATGCCATAACGGCTATCTCATGACAATGAAGAGGGTGGTACGTACCTCAGTTCCCTGCACCGTGCGCAGGAGATAGTGTCCTTCTTCCAACCCGTCAACGGTGATCAGTTCATCCATCAGGCCGGTCAAGGACATGCTGCGCATCAGCCTTCCGGTGACATCCAATACCTCGACTCGCAGAGAGCCGGGTGTACTGGATCGGATCCGCATTTGGTCTCTCGCAGGGTTCGGCCAGAGCGTGAGCGTGGATGCTTCGGAAGTCTCGGCTAGGCTCGTGGTAAGGTCGTTGGCGTAACGCAGCACTACGAGGGAGCTGTTCAGAAGTACACCGCCGAAGCCAACCACCACAAGCTTGCCATCCGGCTGCAGGCAAACCCCGAATCCGCCTTCGTAGTTCGGCGAGGTCTCGGTGATCACGTGGCCGCCTGTTCCAAAGCCAAGGTCCGGCTGTCCGTTCGGCAGGTAGCAACCGAGCAGGAAGTCGATGTCGCCACCGGGTGCCGTGCTGCCGGTGTCACCGGTGAATGCGATGCGGCCGTCGGGCAGCAGTTCCATGTCGTCCATCCAGTCATCATCCTGCACATCGATGCTGGCCACGCCGAAGGTGCCGAAGGAGATCACGGGACCGCCACTGGCGTTGCGCTTCGTGATGAAGAGATCAGCTGAGGTACTGCCATCGAACTGTACACCGGCCGCGAGTACCTCGGTGCCCTGGACCGCCACACCATAGACGCGCGAGTTATTGAGGTCGATCGCAGGTGATGCCACTCCCAAGGTGCCGAAACTCGTGTCCAACGCCCCCGTCGGTGTCACCTTGATGAGGATGGCTTGGTCGTAGTTGTTCACCCGAGCATAGCCGCCAGCGATCAGTGAACCATCGTCCATGATGGTCAGCGCATCCAGCTGGTCCAATTCACTGAAGCTGGAGAGGACCATGACCCCATCGCCATTAAACGTGGAGTCCAGGCCGCCGTCAACATCGAAACGCACGAGCACGCCGTCGCGACCGAAGCCGCTGCTCTCGTAGCCGGCCAACACCACCTTGCCATCGGTTTGCACCGCCAAACCACGCGCCCGTGCATCCGCGGATCCGATCTGTGCACTGCTGCGTCCGTTGTTGCCGAAAGTCGCATCCAATGCACCCGAGGGCAGCACACGCCAGAGCGTGAAGGTCTCATAGCCCAGTGTGTCCGCATAACCGCAGACATACACGCTGCTGTCCGGCGCAAAGGCCAGTCGGAAGGCGCGGCCGTTGCTGCCGCTGGGCAATACCACCGTGCCGAACGCCGGGTCGGGCGTGCCGTCGTTCAGCAGGCGCACT
>JADZGG010000095.1 GCA_020854015.1 Flavobacteriales bacterium | reverse complement strand
CCGTCCTTCTCCGCGTCCTCGATCATCTTGATCGCCATGCGGTCCTTGATGCTGTTGCCGGGGTTGAAGGTCTCGACCTTGGCCAGCACGGTGGCGGCGACGTCCTTGGTCAGGCGGTTGAGCTTCACCAGGGGCGTGTTGCCGATGGTGGTGAGGATGTTCTCGTGGATCTTCATGGCGGAATGCGCTGCCGCGAAGGTAGGCCGGGTGGTGGGGATCGTTGTTCGGGATCGTTGCTCGTGCTTCGTTGTTCGGGCCTGATGGCACCCGTTCCCCACGAACTACGGTGAACCATGCACCGCTTCGGCGAGCTCAGCGTGACAACGTCAATCGAACCGGATGGCCCGGGCCGGCGCGATGCGGGTGACCAGCCACGAAGGCAGCACCAACGCGGCCACGCAGACAGCGAGCGTCCCCACGTTCAGCGCGAGGATCGCCATCGGGTCCAGGTGCACAGGGACCTGGTCCACGTAATAGCTTTCGATGGGCAGGCGCACGATGCCGAAGAAGTGCTGGAGCCCGCACAGCCCGATGCCCAGCAGGTCGCCCAGCACGATGCCGAAGCCCAGGATGTAGGCCGCGTCGATCAGGAAGATGCGGCGGATGGCACCGTTGCTGCTGCCGAGGGCCTTCAGCACGCCGATCATGTTGGTGCGCTCCAGGATGATGATGAGCAGCGCGCTGGTCATGTTGATGATGGCGACGATCACCATCAGGGCGATCACCACCACCACGTTGGTGTCCAACAGGTTCAGCCAGGCGAAGATCTCGCCGAAGCGCTGCTTCACGGTCACCGTTCGGAGCCCTTGGGGAAGGGCTTGGTACACGGCGTCATCGATCTCGCTGAGCCGGTCCAGATCGTCGATGGCCACCTCGTAGCCGCCGCAATACTTGTCGTAGGTCCCACCGGTACCGCCGCGCTCCACGTCGATGCCGCTGAAGCTCGTATACTGCCCCCAGGAATCGATGATGTGTCGCGGTTCCTGCGGGGTGACGCGCACCCAGGCGGTATCGGGCAGTGTACCGCTCTCATCGCTGACCACAAGGGTGATCTTGCCTAGAACATGCAGCAGCTGCGGGTCGATGTAGTGGGGTCCCTTCCCTTTCAGGCTTGACAGTGGCCATTCGTAGTTGTACAGGTGGTCGCCCCCGAAGGCCAGTCCTTCCACCCTAAGCATGGATGCGCGCCCAATGAGCGTGTCGGTGACCAGGATCTCCGCCCGCAGCCCCCATTGCGCAAAGCGTTGCATCACGCCGATGCCGATGAAAACCAGCTGGTGGTCGATCTTCTCCAGTCCCGTTTCGTACAGCCCCTTCACGGCGAACTTCCGCGGCCGGATGTCCTCGCGGCCTTTCACCAGGTAGATCGTGATGGTGTCGCTGACGCCGATCGCGAGGCGCTTGGCGAGGTAGCGGGAGAGGAGCACGCCCGGGGTGGAGGCGCTGTCCAACGGGTCGATGGCGGTGCCTTCCACGATGTGCGCGTTCCAGAAGGCCCAGTCGAAATCGGCACCCACGCCCTTCACCACCACGCCTTCGATCTCCTCGGCGGTCTCAATGATGCCGGGCTTCGTGGCATGGATCTGGACATGCCGGACGCCGGGAATGGCCAGCAACTGCGTCTTGAGTTCCGGATCGATGAGCACGCGCGGTGTTTCTTTGGGGTCGTTCTGTCCGATGGAGACCACCTGGATGTGCGAGCCCGCCCCCACGACCTTGGACCGGATCTCGCGCTGGAACCCACTGCTGATACCGACCGTGATGATCATGACCGCCATGCCGATGACGATGCCAAGCACCGCGATCAGTACAATGGGCCGCGACAACCGCTGCTGGCGGTCGGTGTCACTGAGTATGCGGCGTGCGATGAAGTGGGGGAAACCCATGGGCGGTGCGCTGGCGAAGATAGCCGCGCTCCTTTGCGTGATCGGCAGCACCGCCTGCGCGCAGCAACCCGCGCCGCCCCGCATCATTCCCCCGAGTTCCTCATCCTCCATCACCGTAGGCGCGGAGCGCACCGCCAGTTACCTGCCTTTGCTGAAGGACCACCGCGTGGCCGTGGTCACCAACCAGACCGGTCGCATCGGTACCACCCATTTGGTGGATTCGCTCGTTGCGTTGAAGGTGAATGTGGTCAAGGTCTTCGCGCCGGAGCATGGCTTCCGTGGTGATGCGGATGCCGGTGAGCATGTGAAAGATGGTCGGGATGCACGCACTGGTCTGCCGCTGATCTCCCTCTACGGCGACAACAAGAAGCCCAAGCCCGAGCAGTTGAACGATGTGGATGTGCTCGTCTTCGACATCCAGGATGTGGGGGTGCGCTTCTACACCTACATCAGCACGTTGCACTATGTAATGGAGGCCGCAGCGGAACAGCACAAGCAACTGGTGGTGCTCGACCGGCCGAACCCGAACGGATTCTATGTGGATGGCCCCGTGCTTGAAACGGCCAACAGTTCGTTCGTGGGCATGCACCCGGTGCCGCTGGTGCATGGCATGACCATGGGTGAATATGCGGGCATGGTCAACGGAGAAGGCTGGCTGGCCAACAAGGTGCGCTGTGATCTGCAAGTGATCACCTGCCTGGCTTATGACCACGCCATGTTCTATGAGCTGCCCGTACGCCCTTCGCCGAACCTGCCCAACATGGCGGCGGTGTACCTCTATCCCTCCTTGGGCCTTTTCGAAGGCACACCGGTCAGCGTGGGTCGTGGCACCACCAAGCCCTTTCAGATCATCGGCTTTCCGGGATGCACGGTGGGTGCGACGGATTTCACACCGCAAAGCCTGCCGGGCGCGAAGGACCCTCCTTACCTCAACAAGGCCTGCCACGGCATTGACATCAGCGACTACGGCGCCTTCTTTACCCGCATGGAACCGCGACTGGCCCTGCACTGGCTCGTCGGCATGTACCAGGCCTATCCATCGGACAAGAGCACCTTCTTCAAGCCCTTCTTCGACAAGCTGGCGGGTACCGCCATGTTGCGTGAGCAGATCACCAAAGGCATGGATGAGGACACCATCCGCGCAAGCTGGAAGCCATCGCTTGACGCCTTCCGCAAGGTGCGCGTGAAGTACCTGCTGTACGACGACTTCCACTAAGCACGAAGCCCCGTTCCACTGAAGGAACGGGGCTTCGGCTTGAAGCGTTTTTTTGAGGCCTTAGTCGATCATCAGGCGTTGCATGAAGGTCTGTTCACCCACGGTCACGTTCACCACGTACAGGCCGTTGGAGAGCGCGCCGTTCAGCGCGATCACGGTGTTGAGGGTGTTGCCGTTCATCGGGACGGTGTGCGTGGCCACTTTCTGACCCACCAGGTTGAAGATGTCCACGGTGGCCGTGGCATGTTCTTCCGTGAGGTCCTTGATGGTCAGGTACAGCTGCTCGCCGTTGTTCGGGTTCGGCCACATGCTGAACACGGGTTCCATGGTGGACTCGTCGCCATCGTAGAAGATGTGGTTGGTGCCTCCGGCCATCGGACCACCGGGCACACTGCAGAACGGAGCGGACAGGTTGTTCGTGATGCTCACACCGCAGGCGTTGCCGTAGGGGCAGTAGGTGGCGCCGTTGTCAAAGCTCACCCGTACCCTGACGGTGTAGTTGTGGGTGCCGCAAAGCAAGGGGTCGGTGTACCACTGCCCTAGCACCAGGGTGTAGGTGCTGGCAGCGATGGTCCGCGTGTAGCCGCTGATGGGTTCCACGATCTCGAACATGTAGCTGTTAGCGGGGAGGTTCATGCCGTTCACCACGCGCACAGCGGGCTGCGCATAGATGCGACCTGCATGGCCCGAAGCCTTCACGACTTTACCGGTGGCTCCGCAGCTCATGGTGGGGCCGGGGGTGCCGATCAGTTGGGTGGTGATGCAGCTGCTGGGCTGGGTATCGATCTTGAAGCGGCACGCAGGACCGTAGGATCCGGCCACACCGGCCACGATCGGACGCACCCGTACATTGAGCAACATGTTGTGCGGCACAGGGCTGCTTACCAGGTTGGCCCAGCGGAAGTAGGTGGCACGCTCAGGTCCGTCAGGGAACTGGCTGTTCGCTAATGCATGGCTGAAGAACACCGTGCGGTGGTAGCCACCGTTCGGGTTGTAGATGCACCACTCATAACCGCTCGTGCTGTTGGTGATGCCGTATTGCGCGCTCACTGCGGCGTCAGGCGTCACGCGGATGTTCTCCGTCGGCAGGAAGTCCACGCGGTCGCAGTCGTTGCCTTCCACATGCAGGCTTCCGAGTGGCAGCTTGAAGCCTTGGGACACCATGCTCTGACCGCCGAAGCCACCATTGCCCATGTCATCCACGATGCGTCGACCGTCCTGCGTGCGCAGGATGTACCCACCGGGGCTGGCGATGCCGTTGTTGCCATTGTCAAGCACGCGGAGCACATAGTTGCCGTTGGGCAGGCAGATGGGCACCGCCAACGTGGCGTTGCTGGCATAACCGCTGCCTTGGGCCACAGGTGCGCCACCGCCTTGCGGTTCGATGGTCCAGCTGATCTCCGATCCATTGGCGTCGGTCACCAGGTCCAGGATCAGGTCATTGTCACAGGTCACCACCAGGGTGCCGGCGCACTGGCAACTGCCGTTCACCACGTCGTTGATGGTATTGGCGTTGTTGTCGTTGCAGGCCATGCCGGGCTCGGGGTTGCCGCAGCCGCAGGTGCCGGGGGCGATCTTCAGCGGATCGTTCGGGCAGGCGTCGAGGCAATCCACGTAGGTGTCACCGTCCGTATCCGCGTCAGGCGTGCCGCAGCCGCAGGCGCCGGGGTAGATCTTGAGCGGGTCGTTCGGGCACAGGTCGTCGCAGTCCAGCGTGCCGTCATTGTCCGTGTCGCCGTTGTTCACGCTGGTGGGGCAGGGGTCGATGCAATCGGCCAGGCCGTCGCCATCGCTGTCGTCATCCGGCGTATCGCAACCGCAGATACCGGGGCTTTGCTTGGTGGGGTCGTTCACACAACCATCGCCGTTATTGCCCACGTGGTCCAGTGGCGCCGTGCAAGCCTGTATGCTCGATGCGGGGTCTCCGAAGCCGTCACCATCGACATCAGCGAACCAGGTAGGGGTGGGGGTCTCGCTGATCGTTACGGTGGCGCTCGCCATGCCGCAAGGAGCTGTTCCGGTCACCGTATACGTGTAGGTCCCTTGCGCGCTGCTGCCGGGTGTGTACATGTCGCTCACCGGGTTTCCACCGAAGGTCCATGCACCACCAACATCAGGTGTGCCGCTCAACATGCTGATGAGCGCGGTCGGCACATCGGTCTCGCAAATGGTCGTGGTGGCATCACTTCCGGCGTTCGGTGCTGTGTTCACGTTCACGGTCACCGTTGCCGACGAGTTCCCGCAGGGCGAAGGACCGCTCACCGTGTAAGTATATACACCTGCGATATCCGAGCCTGGCGTGAAGATGTTGCTGTGCGGTGAACCTCCGAGCGTCCAGCTTCCACCGGAGTCGTGCGCTCCCAAGAAGGTCGCCATGTCGAACGCGCTTCCATCGCTGCACACGGTGGTGCTGCCGTTCGTGCCTGGGCTGGCAGGCGGGGTCACTGTGATCTCCTGGGTCAACGTCTCAGGACAGATGTTGGTGATCGTAACACCATAGGTCGTGGTCGAGGAGGGGCTCACTGTGATCGAAGCGGTCGTTTCCCCGCCAGGGCTCCACAGATAGGTCGATCCGCCTGCAGCAGTGAGCGTGGTGCTGCTGCCTTGGCAGATGGAGCTTGCGCTCGTGTTCAAGCTGGGCACCGGGGTGTAACTGATGATCACACGTCCAGCGGCACCGGTTCCACCGGTCCGGTTGCCGTTGTTGATCGAGGTGCGGGATCCTCCGCCACCGCCGCCTGGGGCAGTGCCGTTGTTCCCATTGGCACTACCCGAGCTTACCGTTGGACCGCCTGCACCGCCGTTCGCTCCAGCGCCGCCGGCACCGGAAGAGATGCCCGTGCCGGTCGCACCATTCCCGCCGGTGGTTCCTGCGGTTTCGCTATCACCTTGTGATGCCGCTGTGGTTCCGCCGGCTCCGCCAGCAGGACTTCCTCCTGCAGTGTTTCCGGTCCCAGCACTTCCGCCCGCTGCAAAGACCTGGGGCTCGAAGCCCGCGATCGTGGAGGGGTTACCGTTGGTGCCGTTCGCACCGCTCGTGCCGTTCACGGCCGCTGCCACCAGAACGCTCAGGTTGCTGCCAGGTGTCACCGTCAAGGTCTTGGTCACGTAAGCACCACCACCGCCGCCGCCGCCGCCTCTGGCGCTAATGCCGCCCGCATTGGTGGAGCCACCGCCGGATGCCCCGCCACCCCACGCTTGCACTGTGATCTGTGTCACGCCTGCAGGTACAACGAAGCTGCCGTCAGTATTGAAGGTCTGGGTCACTGCCGCAGCGAAAGGCTGCACAGTAAGTACCACGTCGTTGGTGGATGCAGCACATGGTGCGTTGGAGATGGTCCAACGAAGGGTGTACGTCCCGATGGTGGTCGGCGTGAACGTGGCCGTTGGAGACGCCGCATCGCTCAATTGGGCCAACGATGTATTGGGCGAACCGGCCAGGATCGACCATGCACCCGTACCGTTCACGGGTGTGTTGGCTGCTAGCGTCGTGGAGGTACTACTGAGACAGAAGGTCTGGTCGGTACCTGCGTTCGCTACGGTGGTGGCCGGTGTGATGTTGATGGATACATCGGCACTGCTCGAAGCACAAGGGCTATTGCTGATGGTCCAACGTAGAACAACTGGGCCGGCACCGCCTGTGTGTGTGAACGTGGAGGAGCCGCTGGCAGCATTGCTGAATGTGCCGGTTCCTCCGCTCTGGACGCTCCATGCACCGGTTCCCGGGGTGGCCGCATTGCCACCAAGAGCCGCAGTGGTGCCGGAGGCACAGATCGTTTGTGGGCCGCCGACCGTAGCGGTCGGAGCCAGAGCCCTCACAATGATCTGTACATCATTCGTGGAAGCGGCGCATGGAGCGTTCGAGATGCTCCAACGCAAAGTGTACGTGCCCGCACCGCCCGCAGGGGTGAAGGTGGCGTTCTCTGCCGTCAAACTGCTGAACTGTGCGTTCGATGTCGAAGGACCCGAGACCACGCTCCAAGCCCCTGTGCCTACTCCGGGCGCGTTGGCAGCGAGGGTCACGTTGGGTGTGGTGACGCAGATGGTCTGGTCAGGGCCGGCATTGGAAGCTGTCGGTGCGGGGCTGACGTTCACAGCGAACTCCGCCGTAGTAGCACTGGTTGACCCGTTGGAGCAGGTGGTGGTTGCCACATAGTAGCGGGAAGCCGTCAAGTTCCCGGTAGCCAGACTGGTGCCGGTGCCTGCTGAGTTGGTGTAGGGTCCGCCACTAACGGTGGAATAGAACCAGGCCGTCGAAAGGCCGTAGGTCGCAGTGCTTTGTCCGCTCAACGTGAGCGTGGTGCCTGTGCCCGTGCAAATGGGAGACGTGCCGCTGATGCTGCCTGCGGTAACTGCACCTGAGCAGTAGTCAGGGGTCCATGTATAGGTCCGTCCGCTGGGCGGAGCAATGGTGTTGCGGAAGCGGCAACGATCGGTGTTGTTCCCACCTGCCGTGGTGCTCGTCCAATTCGAAGTGGTCGTGCGGCTGTTGAAGTCCGAGGTCGTGGTACGGATACCGACCTGGACCGGGCCGTTGTTGTTGTTGTTGGTCGCCGAGCATGTACCATAGATCACATTGATCGTCTGGTCGGCAAGGTCGCCTCCTCCTTCGTTCAGGCGGATCTGGACATTCGCTTCTTCGGTGGTGAAACCGAAGCGAAGCACACGTGTGTACTGTACCACAAAGACCCTGTTCGGGGCACTTCCAGTGGTCACGGCCACAGCGTTGGCACGAGGAGTAAGGTTTGAGCTTGAGGTACTGGTGGCAGCCACGCTCATGGTGACCGTACTGCCCGTGATGTTGGTGATCACCGCATTGGCCGGTATGCCAGTGCCGCTCAATCGCATGCCTACGCGAAGGTTCGCAGTGCTGCTCACCGAAGTGATGCTTGTGGAACCGTTGGTGCGGCTGCCCGTCACCGTGCCGTAGGTCTGTTCATCCAGATCGGCGTTGAACGCAGCGATACCATTGTCGGTGCCGGTACCACCTAGATACAGGCCGCTCGCATCGCTGGAGCTCACGTAAGCTTCGCCGGTGTTGTTCGCGTTCAGCGTATTGCCGAACACTAGGAAGCCATTGCTGGAAACTGTGGCCTGAGTGTAACCAACGCCATTGAAGTTGAAAGTGAATGGTATCGTCACCGTTGCCTGCGCATCATCCCACGTATCGGCGAAAAGCGCGTTCGCGCCAGCAGCCCCTACGGCCGTATACGTTCCGGCAGCTTGGGACCATGTATAGCCAGTGGCGACCTGCGCCTGCGCGCCAAGCCAACAGCCCACCAGTAAACTGGTCAGCAGCAACGTTCGATGCACGTAATGCCTGGCGCTTTCTAGAAGGGAGAGAGTTCGTACCATAGGGAGTTGTTTTCGTGTGATCAGAGCGGTGAGAGACCGCTGCGGTGTCCAAGCCGTTCTCCGGTCAAAGAGGAGGCGTATCGCAGAAGGGGTTCCCAAGCCCGAGGGCCGGAGAGCGCAGATCACAAATGGTAGCGCAGGCAGTACGTCAAGGAACCGGGCATCCGCAACAGGATGCGCCTATGTGTTCCGCCTTTATACCGACGGATCAACGGAAAGTTACGACGAGCATCATTTTCTGTCCAGTCGAAAGCCAGTGCAGGAACGGGAACACCCCTGCCGTTCGACAGGGGTGTTCCGTGTTTCTGAAGCGGAAAAGATCTTCTACTGGATCATCAGACGCTGGTTGAACTGTTCGTCACCTGCCGTCACGTTCACCATGTACAGGCCGTTCGCCATGGATGCATCCAGGTCGATCACACTGTTCAGCGTGGAGCCGTTCACGGCGATGGTGTGGGTGGCCACCTTATGCCCCACCATGTCGAAGATGTCCACCGTGGCCGTGGCCACCTCGTTCCGGAGGCCGTCGATGGTCACGTACAGTTGCTCACCGTTGTTCGGGTTGGGCCACAGGTTCAGCACGCCGGTGGAGGTCTCATCGCCGTCGAAGAACACGCGGTCATCCCCAGCGGCCATGGCCGGCGCGGACGGCGCGGTGCAGTACGGAGCGGCGAAGTTGTTGGTGATGCCCACCGTGCAGACAGCGCCCCATGGGCAATAGGTGGCACCTCCGTTGAAGCTGGCGCGTACGCGCACGTTGTAAGTGTGCGTGCCGCAGAGCAAGGGGGTCGTGGCCCACTTGCCAAGCACCAGCACATAGCTGGTGGCACCGATCAGGCGGGTATAACCGTTGGTCGTGTTGGTGAGTTCGAAGAGGTAGGCGTTCGCGGCTTGGTTCACGCCACCCACTGGTCGGGTCGCGGGTTGCGCATAGATGCGACCAGCAGCTCCCGAAGCGTTCACCACTTTGCCTGTGGCACCGCAACTGAAGGTGGTGCCGGGAGTGGTGATCAGTTTGGTGGAGGGGCAGTTGGCAGCGGCCGCGTCGATCTTGAACCGGCAGGCGGGGCCCCAAGTGCTGTACACGCCGTTCACGGCACTGCGCACGCGAACGTTCAAAAGGACGTCCGCCGGCACAGGGTCGGTGATCAAGCTGCTGAAGCCAAGGTAGCAGGCAGCGTTGGCACCAGCGGGCGCGCCGGGTACCGGGTTGGCATGACTGGTGAACACCGTGCGATCGTAACCGCCATCGGGGTTGTAAATGCGGAATTCATAACCATCGTCGGTCTGTGTGCCCACGCCGTATTGCGCGCTTACGGCGCTGTTCGGGGTCGTGATCAACAGACCACCCGGCAACCAGTCGACCTTGTCGCACTGGCTGGCGATCAACCCGTCGTTGCCCACAGGGCTGCAGAAGGGGGCCACGGCCTGGCTGAAGCCGGTGAACGCTCCATCACCGGCATTGTCCAATACGCGCTTGCCGTTGGGGTCGCGAAGCACGAAGCCTCCGGTCGTACCGTTGCTCATGCCGTTCGCGTCCGTTACCGTCAAGCGGTAGCAGGCTCCGGTGGGGATGCAGATCGTAGCAATGGTCGTGGTGTTGCTGGCGTAAGGTCCACCTGATCCGATCACGGACTGCGTCGTGGCGTCGATGATCTGCCAGCTGCTTTCGTTACCGGCGTTGTCCGTGGTGAACTCCAAGGTCCAATCGTCGCAACCAGCGATCGGGGTCCCGCTGCAGGCACAGGTCGCTCCGACCACGTCGTTGATCGTGTTGGCATTGTTGTCGTTGCAGGGTGAACCTGGTTCAGGGCCACCTGGACAGAGATCGTTCGCGTCGCAGGTGCCATCGGCGTCGTTGTCCTGGAAGGACCCCACGCAACCGCAGTCGAGCTGATAGATGTCGTTGGTGGTGCAGGCGTTGTTGTCATTGCACGCGGTTCCGGGTATGGCAGGTCCGCCGGGCACGCCGAGGCAATCGATCAACGCTCCGGCGCAGGCGCAGTTCGGCCCGATCACATCGCCACTGGTGCTCGCATTGCCGTCATCGCACGACGATCCCGGTTCAGGACCTCCGGGGCAGAGGTCGCTCGCATCGCAGGTGCCGTCATTGTCCGCATCGGCGAAGACGCCCGCGCAGGTGCAATTGGCATCCACCACGTCATTCACCGTACAGGCATTGTTGTCGTTGCAGCTTTGACCGGGAACGAAGTTGGCCAGTAAGGGGCAGGGGTCGAGCGCATCGCAAAGGCCATCACCATCGTTGTCCGGTGATGCGGTGGCGGTGAATTGTCGTGTGATCGGAACGGACCAGGTGCCGCTGGCGCCTTGGAAGCGGATGG